>JAYTMI010001052.1:0-2845 GCA_043728625.1 Saprospiraceae bacterium
CGTTTTGCCATTGACGACTAAAACGTTATTTTCCATAAAAATAGAGCATTTATTGCCCGTTGACATTAAGCCATCTTTTGACAATTCTTGAAAAAACCAAGAGAATACTTTTTTGTGGCGTTTTTGCATTTCCTGACCAATGATGCTCATTTTATCGCCAATTTTACTCTTTTCCATGCCGATGCTGCTCATTTGATTGCCAATTTCGCCCATTTGGTTGCCGATTTTGCCCATCTCGTCACCGATTTTACGCATCTCATCGCTGATTTTTCGAGAGTCGCCACCGCTTTTCAGTTCTCTTTCTTTCTCTTTCATCAACTTTTCAAGCGGCTTCATCAATTTTTCTTGTTCCTTCATTTGTAGCTCAAACGGTTTCATTTGTTTTTCCAATTCACGCATTTGCGTTTCGTAAACTTTCATTTGAGCATCTAAATCAATGGAATCTGTTTGAATGTCTAATTTTACTGAGGGGGTGGTGTGGCTTTGTTTTTTTTGAAAAGCAAACGACAACCCGACAATAATAGTTAAGGCAAAAAGAATGGACTTTTTCATGACAATAGTTTTAATTAATTTTTAATTCACTTATTTTGTTCAATTTCACTAATCAACGCTTTTATCTTTTCTAAATCTGCTTGACTTGTTGAGCCATTGCCCAAAGCACGGAGAACAAGCGAAGAAGCCGAACCTCTAAAAGCAGCATCCACAAAACCTTTCAGCAATCGTTCTTGCATTTGTTCTTCAGGGATAGCAGGGGAGTAGATGTGACTGCGTTCGATGATGTCGCGTGTCAAAATCCCTTTGTCGAGCATCAGTTGCATGAATTTTAAGGTCGTTGTGTAGCCGATTTCTTTTTCTGGATGCAGCTTATTCAGCGTTTCGTTGACAAAACGGACGGTCTGTGCGCCGTTTTGCCAGAGAACTTGTAGTATTTCAAGTTCCGAGTCAGTGGGTACAGGTGTTATTTTTCCGTTCATTATTACAGTTTTATAAAAAATTATGAGATGAAAAGGATTATTAAGTAGCCTTCACGTTTCTCTTACGATATTTTTCGTAGAGATAGTTTTTAAAAAAGAGGGTTGTTTTTGACCCTCTCCATACTTATAGGCACAAAGCTATACGAAGTTATTCGTAAGTCCAAATTTTTGCTACGTTTTTTTTCGTAGAAAGTATTTTTTTCTTGTTCCTTTGGTATCCGCTCACTAAAATGAGGCTGTTTCAAAAGGCAATGGCTCCTTTTTGTTCAGAATATTATTTCGATTCGAACACCATGTTCGGGGAACTTCAAAAGTTCCCCGAACATAAATGCCGTTCAATAAAATAATATTTGGCAGACAAACTTAGTTCGCACCTTTTGAGACATCCTAATAACAATAATATTTTCCCGAAAAAACTTTAACTATCCCTTACCTGATTTCACCCGGCTCTTTTCATCTTCTAAGCCTGTTTTTCGTTGTCTCGCACCTTGTACATTTTTATTACCAAAACGATAAGTGAAATTAACACGAACTTGTTGTCCTTCCCATGTACCTGAAGCGTCCATGTGGAGTGTGCCTAAACCTGTGTAAGCTTTCCAGTTGGCAGTACCCAAAACATCGCTGAATGTTAATTTTACTTGACCGTCGCCGTCCCAGAACTTTTTGCTCACGCCCACATTCATCATGCCTTGCGTTTTAGTCAAGAAGTTGCCCCACAAACCGCCAAAGTTCATAAAACCGTCAACTTCTGTTGACCAGCCTTTGCCGAGTGTAAAGCCATGCTGCATATAAAAACCGCCACCATTGGCTTTCAAATCTACGACTTTACCATCACCTAAGTCGGCTGTCAATTTGCTGTGATTGAACCAAGCATTGAAGAAACCATTCCACCATTTTTTGATGGGTAAAGGTGAACTCAATGTGATGCCATAGTTCTCACGATTCGCCAAATTTGCTTTAGTGATAAAGAAAGAAGTGACACCGTTTTGAACACTTTGGTCTGTATATTGCGTAAAATAGTCTTTTGTTTTGGCATAATTCAATCCCAAATTAGCAAAACCCATAAAAGTATAGCCCAATTCAACGGTATTTGTGTATTGTGGACGCAGCGTTGTGTTGCCACGTTCATACGTCAATTCGTCTAAGCGATTTTCAAAAGGATTCAAATCCTGATAACCTGGGCGGTCAAGCGAGTAGCGATACGTCATATTGAATGCATGATTTTTACTCAATTGATAGCTGAATGCCGCAGACGGAAAAGCATTAATGTAGCTTGTGTCCACATCTTTGTAGCCGCGTGTTTGTTTCGTTTTCAAATCACCTTTAGACGTTGTGCGTTCGCCACGCAAGCCGAGTTGAAGACCAAATTTGCCCAATTGCGTATTATAATTCGCATAAGCCGCTTGTATCTGCTCTTTGTAACTGAAAAAATTGGTGCGGCTGGTGTCTTGATAATCTTTGTCACTGACGACGTTATAAAAATCGAAATCATTATCAGTCGTCACGTCAGAAACCTTGAAACCAACGCCTAATTTACCTGCTTTTTTATCGGTTTTACTGAGGGGTTGCTCATAGTCCACTTTAAAGGATTTAATGTCAATATTGCTCTGCGTCATATTGCGATAAATGCGCTGCGTCAAAATTTTTGTTTCATCGCCACTGCGATAGATATTGGGCAAATAGTTTGTTGAGCCATTGCGGAAAGTTGCATAATCGGCATCCACGTTCAATTCATGCCCGCTGGTATCTGCAAAACGATAATTGAGGTTGTAATTCATGTTTTTATTCGACATTGAACCTTTCGATTCAGCAAAAAGAATAGAGTCGCGGCTGATAAAATCCTTTGTACCCACCGTAGCTCGACCAATAAC
>JAYTMI010001053.1:0-1912 GCA_043728625.1 Saprospiraceae bacterium
TTGAAAAATACCCGATTCTATGGCTGCCTTTGCACCCGCCCCAGTTTCTTCTGCCGATTGAAAAAACAAAAGAACCTTTCCTTTACTGAGGGGGTGCTCTATCAGCTTTTGAGCAAAAGCCAACATTGTTGCGCTGTGTCCATCGTGTCCACACTTATGAGAAACGCCATTTATTATTGACCGATGGTCAAAAGTATTGGCTTCTTGAATCAGCAAAGCATCGAGTTCGCAACGAAAAAGCAGGGTTTTACCTTCATTTTGTCCGTCAATTTCTGCCAAAACGGAATGTTGAGAAAAGCATGTATGGATTTTTGATACACCTATTTTATGGAGCTGTTCGACGATGAAAGCCGAAGTCCAAGCCTCTTGACCCGATAGTTCGGGGTGTGCGTGTAGTTGATGGCGAAGTTGAATGGTATTTAACATGAAGCGAGTTTTATGATTTTTAATAAAAAATGAACACCTTTGCCCCATGGCAAAAAAACAAAAATATTATGTCGTTTGGGCTGGCGTAAAGCCCGGTATCTATCCCGATTGGGGCGATGCCAAAGCGCAGATTGATGGTTTTGAAGGCGCAAAATACAAATCTTTTGAGACCCGCGACGAAGCGGAAAAGGCATTTCGCAGTTCTTATACGAAGTATTATAATTTTACTAAAAAAACAGACCCCTCAGTAAATACGCCAAAACCTGCTGGTCGTCAGAGTATTATACAGGATAGTATTTGTGTAGATGCGGCTTGTTCGGGTAATCCTGGACTCATGGAATATCGAGGTGTTTATACCAAAACCCGCGACCAAATCTTCCATCAAGGACCTTTCAGACAAGGCACAAATAATATCGGTGAGTTCCTCGCCCTCGTACATGGATTGGCGTTTTTGAAGCGTGAAGGCAAGCATAATATGCCTATTTACAGCGATTCTATGACCGCTATTGCTTGGGTTCGCAATAAAAAAGCAAAAACAAATTTGAAGGAAACACCTGTTAACGAACCGATTTTTGATCTCATAGAACGTGCCGAAACGTGGCTTAAAAACAATACCTATTCAAATCCAATCATCAAATGGGAAACAGAGGTTTGGGGTGAAATTCCTGCGGATTTTGGACGTAAATGATACCAAAGGGCTTGACTTTTTCGCTCAAAATAGGTTAATTTACATTTTTCAAAAAAGAAACAACGGAACTCGTTCGGCTTATTCAGAATAACAACTAATATTTTAAGGTTATAACTTCAAAGCTCTTAATCAACCAAATGGATTAAGGGCTTTGTGTTTTCTTAGGATAATGAAGCAAATAATCACTTATTTTTCTAAATTTGCGCCCAATTTCCAATATTTAATACGCATTAATCAATCATCAATTTTATGAACGTCTCGCTCAATTGGCTCAAACAATACATCAATATAGACCTCACCCCTGATGAAGTTTCTGAACTTTTGACCGATTTAGGTCTTGAAGTGGAAGGTATGGAACACGTTGGCAACGATTTGGCGGGTGTCGTCGTCGGTCACGTCCTTGAATGTGAAAAAGTGCCAGATACGAAGTTATCCCTTACAAAAGTAGATGTGGGTGGTGAAAACACGCTGCAAATTATATGCGGTGCGCCCAATGTGGCAGCGGGTCAAAAAGTTATTGTGGCTTTGGTCGGTACAACGTTGACGTTTAAAGATGGAAAATCGTTGACTTTGACAGAAAGACCTGTGCGCGGCATGGTGTCGCAAGGCATGATTTGCGCCGAAGACGAATTGGGTATTGGTGACGACCATTCGGGCATCATCGTTTTAGACGAAAATACGCCTATTGGCAAACCTGCCAAAGACGTTTTTGGACTTGAAAAAGACGTTGTTTTTGAAGTGGGTCTAACGCCCAATCGTTCTGATGCGATGGGACATTTAGGTATTGCACGCGATTTG
>JAYTMI010001054.1:0-7059 GCA_043728625.1 Saprospiraceae bacterium
TTGGCAATCATGGGTCTATTTCAGAATATTATGCTTTGAAAGACCACCTAAAAACACGCAGCATTGTCGTCAATGACCCCATGTCAAAAGTAGATATAACAATTGATATTTTAAATGCAGATGAAACTGTTGCGACAAAGGCGGAAACACGGTTGCACTACGACAATCATTTGGGTTATTCTATTTTTACGATTCAAAAATTGATGGGTTCTTCTGATACCGTGAAAGTAGATGTGCAGTTTTTACAGAATTAAGCCTCTCTTTTTTCCTTAAAATCAAAAAAAACATACATGAAGAAAACAAACTGACAAAAATATGAGGCGTATGGCGATGAGGATTGGGAAAAAGCCTTTTTCGATGAAACAAGTTTTGGCTTTGTCGTCATTCATAAATATGACGGCAAAGGTGAACGAAAGGTAATTTTCAAATTGCTAAGCGATTAGCGGCTTTGGGTTTTATGGTTGAATTGCTGCCTGTTTCTCCTCAAATATCTGTTGATAGTTGCATTGATGAGGAGTTTTGGGAATTTAAAATGACTTCGGGAACGGTCAGTAGCGTTCAGACTCGATTACGTGAAGGGAAATTATCAATCCGATAAAATTTTACTGGTGTTTCCGAAAGGACCGCCTTTGGGTGATATATTACGTGGCATCATTTCATCAATCAATATGGATAAATCAAGAAAAATTCAAACTGTTGGTTTATTGTTTGATACAGAATTAGTCTGTTGGACGAGAAGTGAAATCTTAAAACGCGATTTTAATAAGTTCACCCCGTATTTTGATATCAATAAAGATGCTTCATAAAAACGCCGAAGGCTGCCCGATATAATCGAGCAGCCAGCGTGTGTGGTTCCTACACGGATCCTTCTTTATGTTTTGAAGTCGGTGCAAAGTTATATCAATAACACCCAAACTCAAAATAAAGTTCGATATTTGCCAATATTTTTCAAATCAAACCCCCTCAATATTTCATATAAAAAATTGACAATCAATATATTAAATATCAAAACAATGAAATTTGGTGTGCTTGTTTTTCCGGGTTCTAATTGCGACGACGATGCGGTGCGTGTCTTAGGCGATGTTATGGGTAAAGATGTCGTAAAGATTTGGCATAAAGAAACCCTTTTGCCCGATGTGGATTGTATTATCGTGCCTGGCGGTTTCAGCTATGGCGATTATTTGCGCTGCGGTGCAATTGCCCGCTTCTCTCCTATCATGCCAGCTGTTATCGAATTTGCCAATGCGGGCGGCTTTGTTTTTGGCATTTGCAATGGTTTTCAAATTTTATGCGAAGCCCATTTGTTGCCAGGTGCTTTGCTTCGGAATGTGAATCAGAAATTTATTTGCAAAAATATTTTTTTGAAACCCATGACAAATAATTCGCCTTTGACAGCTGATTTAGACTTGACAAAACCTCTCAAAATCCCCATCGCTCATGCCGAAGGTCGTTATTATGCGGACGATGCAACTTTGCAAAAATTGGTTGCCAACGACCAGATTTTGTTCAAATATTGTGATGCAGAAGGCAATTTTACTGAGGGGTCAAATCCCAACGGTTCGATGCTTGATATTGCAGGTATTTGTAATGAGGGACGCAATGTTTTTGGCATGATGCCACATCCTGAACGGGCTGCTGAACCAGAATTGGGGAATACAGACGGACGTTTGATGTTTGAAAGTCTTTTGGGGCATGTGATGGCTTAGTTTCTTTTGACCACAGATTGGACTGATACGACGGATTTTCACTGATTTTTCTTAGTTTCCTACGGAATGACAAGAAAAATCAGTGAAAATCAGTCGTATCAGTCCAATCTGTGGTCTCCTAAATATTTACAGTAAATCGTTTCAAACTTAGAAAACCGATAGGCTGTTCCGTTTCGCCATGAATAGCCAAATCGGATAGAATTTCGCCAACCACAGAGGCGAATTTAAAGCCATGACCACTAAAGCCACACGCCAAAATCACGTTTTTATGCAATTAAAAGTGCTGACATCCCTACAAATCGAACTTAATCCCTTGTGCCATAGGCAATTGACGACTGTAATTAATCGTATTCGTTTGACGACGCATATACGCTTTCCAAGCATCGCTGCCCGATTCGCGCCCGCCGCCTGTCTCCTTTTCACCGCCAAAAGCACCGCCGATTTCTGCACCCGAAGTGCCGATATTGACATTGGCAATACCACAATCGGAGCCATTAACGCTTAGGAATTTTTCCGCTTCACGCATACTATCGGTCATAATGGCAGAGCTTAAACCTTGTGGAACGCCATTTTGTAAAGCGATGGCTTCATCGAGCGTTGCATATTTCATAATGTATAATATAGGCGCAAACGTTTCATGTTGCACAATGTCCCAGTCGTTTTGCACTTCTGCAATACAAGGCTTGACATAGCAACCCGACTCAAAACCCTTGAGAATACCGCCTTCGACTATGAATTTGCCGCCTACCGCTTTCACTTTTTCAATCGCCGACAAATAGCTTTCAACGGCTGCATGGTCAATGAGCGGACCGACATGGTTAGCCGTGTCCAAGGGATTACCGATTTTTAATTGCGTATAGGCTTTTGCCAGACGAGTTTTGACGTTTTCGTAGATACTTTCATGAATAATCAAACGACGTGTTGACGTACAACGTTGACCTGCCGTTCCCACTGCTCCGAAAACAGTTGCAGGAATAATCATATCCAAGTCTGCTGATGGGGCGATGATGATGGCGTTGTTACCCCCCAATTCCAAAATCGTTTTACCGAGACGTGCAGCAACTGTTGCATTGACGATTTTACCCATTCTCGTAGAGCCTGTTGCAGAAACGAGCGCGATTTGAGGGTCTTTTGTCATAAATTCACCGACCTTATAATCGCCGTTGATGATGCACGAAACGCCTTCGGGTACGTCGTTTGCCTTCAAAACCTTTTGCAATATGTTCTGGCAAGCAATACTACTGAGGGGGGTCTTTTCAGACGCTTTCCAAACGGTGACATTGCCACAAACCCAAGCGAGAGCCGCATTCCAAGACCAAACAGCCACAGGGAAATTAAAGGCTGAAATCACGCCCACGATGCCCAACGGATGCCATTGTTCGTACATACGATGGTGCGGACGCTCGGAGTGCATCGTCAAGCCATAGAGTTGACGGCTTAGACCGACTGCAAAATCGCAGATGTCAATCATTTCTTGCACTTCGCCCCAGCCTTCTTGCAGACTTTTGCCCATTTCATAGCTGACGAGGCGACCCAAAGCATCTTTATGTTTGCGCAATTCATCGCCAAATTGACGGACGATTTCGCCGCGTTTGGGCGCAGGAACGTCACGCCACACCTTGAAAGCAGCGTTTGCCGATGTCATAATAGCGTCATATTGTTCACGTGAGGTCACACTGACGCTGCCGATGAGCGCACCGTCAACAGGCGAATAACTTTTAAGAGACTTGCGCCCCCCCTCAGTATTTAAGCCCGTAGAAGTACCGTGATTGGATTGTTTTAAACCTAATTTTCTTAAAAAATCGGTTGAAATTGATTCTGATTTGGTTAGAACAGACATATCTGATTGTGATTTTTGAGTGATGAAATCGCTACAAAAGTAGTCAATGAGCGAGTCATTCTGTTTTTTAAAGTTAAATTAAGATAAATTTTTAAGAATAATAACGTTATTTTGAAGAAAGAATATAATTTTGCGCCCATTATAAAATTCGGCAAATATAACAATGACAATTATTATAATTTAAAAAGGGTAATTTATCCCATTTTTAATGAATTAATTTGTCACTACGGAGAAACAATGATATTTTTGTTATTCAAAAAAAAACATTTCAAAATAAATATTTTAAAACTAACAAAAAACGTTTCGTTTTGATAGTTTTATCATAAAAACTTGAAATATCTACGACACAGAAAATTACTTGTTAGAGAGAATTACACAACGCATCTGCACACATAACGATTCTAAGCCCCCGATTGGCACGGTTTTTTGCCAAAATGCTTTAAATCTGAAAAAATATTCTTTAACCTTTTCCAAAATGCAATAAAAATGGCTACACCTACTGCTCGATATTCAGATGAAGATTTGCACGAATTTAAGATGCTTATTGATGATAAACTTGCTGCTGCCCGTAAGGAAGTACAATTTTTACGTGAACAAATGCTTGAAATCAACGAAAATAGTGCAAATCAACAAAGTGGCGACTGGACGGACGAAAGTTCAAGTCACACGGAAATGGAAATGCTGAATAATATGTTGTCTCGCCAACAACAATTCATGCGTAATCTTGAAAACGCAATTATCCGTATTCAAAATAAAACTTATGGCATCTGTACGATGACTGGGCAACTCATCAGCAAAGAACGGCTCAAACTCGTACCTCACGCCACCAAAAGTGTGGAAGCCAAAAACGCTCGACCTATTCCAAACTCTGCAACTCACGCAGTTGCTGATCCTAGTGCCCGTCGTCGCATTGAAGATGACTCTTCGTCCACCGACCCTGCAGAGGAAACGGCTGCATTGCAAAAAGAGTTCTTCGGAAACGAGTAAAAATAGGCAAAACGCAAAATGCAAAGGGCAAAGCTGTTTATCAGTTTTGCCCTTTGCATTTTGCTCCTTTCTTTTTGCTTTTTGCCAATTACATTTTGCCTTATGCTTATTTAAAACTATTTTTGCCGATATAAAATTCATTTACTATGCAACGCTATCTCTTGATTCTCCTAACAACCACTTGCTTTTTGGCTTGTAAAAACCAGCCTGATACTTCAAACAAGGCAGGTAATCAACCAACTTCAAACTTTCACGAAGACTTTACAAAACGTTTTCCCAAAGCGCAAGATGTCGTTTGGGATACTTTAGACATAGGTTTCGCGGCTCTATTTTATGATGGCGAACTTGAAAGCAAAGCGTTTTACAATACAAAAGGCACATATCAATATACTTCTACTTTTATCGAGCAAACGGCGTTGCCGAAAGCGATACAACAGGTTTTGAATACAACCTATCAAAATGCCGCAGCAGCCGTTATTATGCGTGTCGAAACGGGTAGTAAACGCACATATCAAATTGAATTAGAAACAAGTACAGATTATATCAACCTTGAATTTGACGAATCAGGTAAACTTTTAAAAGAACAAAAGAACCCCCTCAGTAATGAAGAAATTCAGAGACAAGAAGAAGAAGGTGTGGACCAAAACGATAAATAAATGAGAAACCCAACGCTTTATATTGCGGAAAGTTCATTAGGCGGACGCGGTGTTTTCACAGGTGCACCTATCAAAAAAGGCGATATGATTGAGGTCTGTCCTGTCATCGTCATGAAAGAAGGTGAAATGGCAATTTTGGACACGACAACACTTTATGATTACTATTTTTTATGGGGTGACGACCAAAAACAATGTGCCATTGCACTCGGTTTTGGCTCACTTTACAATCATTTTGCGCCTTCAAATGCCGATTATTTTATGGAATTTGAAGAACTTTATATCGAAATTTTCGCTGTTCGGAACATTGCGGCGGGTGAAGAAATTACAATTAATTATAATGGTGACCCAAGTGATACAGCCCCTACTTGGTTTATGACTGATGGTAGAGATAGGAATTATTAGATAGACAATAATAGAAAACAACTTGAAGAAAATATAAACTCATCATTTATCAATTCATTTTCAGATATAAAACTATTTTTCTTGACCAAAATTTTAATTGTTATGAAAAACATCATTTTACTGTTGTGTTTATTTGTCGCTACGACCACACATGCCCAAGCCCTTTTGTCTGAAGACTTTAACTACACCGACTCATTGTCAAAAAACGGTTGGCTACCTGTTAGTGCATGGGGAACAAATGGTTTGTTTGCTCGTGCCACAGGTCTCGTTAAAACGGGTTACGCCAATTCTGGTGTCGGCAATGCCGTGGATATGGTAGCAAGCGGAGAAGACTCTAAAAAAGATTTGAGTGCCGCAGTAACGACAGGCAGTTTGTACGCCTCCTTTTTGATGAATATCAAAACTGCAGCTAAAACAGCGGGTAGTTATGTCACTGGATTCACATCGGGTTCTTCGGGTTCTATTTACAATTTGCGGTATTATATTAAAAGTGATAGCGCAGGTGGTTTTTATTTGGGTATTGGTAGGGGTACAAGCACTGCCATCTATTCCGCAAATAGTTATGCGGCTAATACGACTTACCTTGTGACCATTAAATATGGTTATAATACGACAGCAACTGCCAATGATACTGTCGCTTTTTATGTTCACCCAACTGCATCAACAACATTAACCGAGCCAGCAACTTATACGGTCAACAACTTAGGCGTTGGCACAGGCTCTGATGCCACTGAAATTAATGCTTTTTTCCTCCGTCAAGGTACAGCGACTGATAGTATTACTTTAACCATGGACGGTATTCGCGTAGCAACAACCTGGGTAGGTAGTGTTTCAAAAACGTCTTCTGTGAGTTCGATTGAAAAATCGGCATTCAAAGCATATCCTTCTGTCACAAAAGGTATTGTCACTTTAGAGTTCGATAAAATCGGCTCAACAGCTGACGTTTCCGTCGTCAATGTTCAAGGACAAGTTGTTATGTCTAAAAAACTGGCACATACTGAGGGGGGGCAAAGTTTAGATTTGAGCCAACTGACGAATGGTACTTATATCATACGCTTGGTTTCTGACAACTCAATTTTGACGCAACTTGTTGAAAAACAATAAATTAAAGATGTAGAGGCACAAAAGTTTTGTGCCTTTACATCTGTTTGGTTTAAGTATTACAAATAAAAAAGTGCATCTTTTAGTTAATGAAAAATATTCAAATCAGATCTGCCACTATTGACGATATGCCTGCTGTTCATGCCCTCGTGCGTGAATTAGCCGTTTATGAGAAAGCACCCGAGCAACATTCGGCGACGATAGAAGAATACAAACACGATTTTGAAGCGGGTATATTTGAGTCGCATGTGGCGGTTGATACTGAGTGGGGGCAAACTGTTGGTATGATACTTTATTATATGGCTTACTCAACATGGCGTGGGCGTATGTTGTACCTCGAAGATTTCGTTGTTACAGAAAGTTATCG
>JAYTMI010001055.1:0-10099 GCA_043728625.1 Saprospiraceae bacterium
TTTTGAGTGTTGGATTTTGAGTTTTGAGTAACACGTTCTGTGTTTTTTGACCATTGGTTTTTAGATTTTCTAAAAATTTCAGCCGTCCCATTGCCTTGATGCACGTCGAGGTCAATAATCAAAATGCGTTTTGCTAAACCCTTGTTTATCAAATAATTAGCTGCCATCGCTTGGTCATTGAGCAAACAAAAACCTTCGCCTCTGTCCGTAAAAGCATGGTGCGTACCACCTGCTACATTCATCGCTGCGCCATATTGCATAGCAAAATGTGTTACTTCAATCGTACCGCCTGCAATCGTCAAACAACGGTCAAAAAGATGTTGGGTCAATGGGAAACCGATGCGCCGCATTTCTTTTGGCGACAGTTCCAAATGCTTCATTTTGTGAAAATACTGAGGGGCATGCGTAGCAATAATAATGTCTTCTGAAAGCGGTTTTGGTGCAAAAAAATCATGAATTAAACCGCAACGGACTCAATAAATCAAGCGACATACTGAGGGGTCGCTCTCCAACGATTTCAGACACCAATTGCCCCGTCGCAGGTCCTAAACTTAAGCCCATCATACCATGTCCTGTTGCAATAGTTACATTTTTAACGTGTTCCAAACGACCCATATAAGGCAGTCCATCGGGCGAACAAGGACGTAAACCACTCCAAACGGCTTGTTGTTGTGGCATTTGCACATTTAGTTCAGGGTAAAAACTATTGACACCTTGCACAATGCCTTTGACCCGATTCATATTTACAGAGAGGTCAATGCCCGCAATTTCCATCGTGCCTGCACACCTTAAATCATTGCCCATCGGAGTCGCCGTTGCCCTCGCTTCAAGCATGATAGCGGGAATATTGACTTTATTGCCTAAACCTTCAAAACCCATACTGTAACCCTTTCCGCCTTGTAATGGCAACGAAATACCTAATTTTTCTGTCAAAATACCCGACCAAGCACCGACAGCGATAATGATTTCATCAAATTCTAATTTTTCATTTTGGGTGATAACGCTTGCGACACGTTGGCTTTTTAACTCAAAATCCAAAACTTCTGTCTTTGATAAAAAAGTGACCCCCTCAGTATAAAGGTGCTTTTTCAAACCTTCAATCAATAAATGCGGACTCAAATGGGCATCGCCGGGGTAAAAAACGCCACCAATCGCATTAACTTTTGTCTGTGGTTCAAGGTTTTGCACTTCTTTTTGAGATAAAACATGGGCTTCAATACCCGCTTTATTTGCCGTAGCTGCGCCTTCGGCTTCTTCATGCGCCATGTTTTGCGTTTGATACAACATCATCAAACCGCGTTCGTGCCAATCAAAATCGAAGTGGTTTTGCTTCTGAAAGTCTTGATAGAGGTGTTTACTCAACAAACTAATATCCCTCAGTATCGGAATAGATTTTTCAACATTTGCCGCCGTTGCATTTTTATAAAACAACCAACCCCATTTCACCAAACTACCACTCAAACGTGGACGAATATAAAACGGACTCGTCGAACTCAACATCCATTTTAAGCCTTTCGATATCATACCTGGTGCCGCCAATGGAATAATATGACTCGGCACAATCATACCCGCATTGCCAAATGAACAGCCATCAGACATATCGCTTTGGTCAATTATAGTCACTTGATGCCCTTGTTTTTGGAGATAATAGGCTGAAAATAAGCCGTTTATGCCGCCGCCGATGATGCCAATTTTCATAAGTTTGATGAATTGTAATTGCTAAAAATAATCAGTGTTCTTTTCTATATAGATAAAGCCGCAAACGGCAACCCTTTTTGTTGACTTTCCAAAAACTGTTGTGCCGTTTCAGCTATCGTTGCCGAAATATCTGAATATTTAAAATTGGGAAATGCCGCCAACGATTTTTTATTATCAAAATAAAAAGTCGTTGCTGAAGTGCGCGCCGTTTCTTTTGTAATCAAAGGACGTTTACCCGTGAATTTACTTTTAAGCCATTCTACCCGCCAAGCCACTTGCCGTAAGAAAGGAGTAACAGCTATATTGGCTGGTTTTTTATTCAAAATCAAAGCGATTTTTTCAAACATCGTTTTATAAGTCATATTTTCACCATTGAGAATAAAACGTTGACTGTCAATGGGTGAATTCATTAATTCGACCATAAAAGCGACCACATCACGTACATCCACATAACCCGTTGACCCCTCAGTATAAAAGCGCAAACCACGTCCTACTTGGTCAAAAAGCCGCCCCGTTCCTTGTTCCCAAAACTGCGAACCTAAAATAACTGTTGGGTTGACCATACCCGCCGTTAGTCCTTCTGCCACGCCACGCCAAACCTCTTGTTCTGCTTGAAATTTTGAAATAGCATAATGTGAATTAAGCGGTGAACGTTGCCATTTATTCGTTTCACGCACCCATTTTTGGTGTTCCACACGTCCGATGGCGGCAATACTGCTTGTATAAATTAGTTTTTCGATACCCACTTCAAGGGCGGCATTGACCACATTTTCAGTGCCAACAACATTAACACTGTACATTTCTTCTCGGTCTCGCGGGTCAAATGACACGACTGCCGCGCAATGATAAATCTGCTCGGTTTGATGCCCCCTCAGTATATTTTCCAAAAAAGGCACGTCCAAGATGTCGCCTTCTGCCCACGTCACTTTGTCTTGTACTTCTGCTACCAAGTCCATTCGGCTCGTCGGTCTTTTCAAGCAAACGATGTTTTTATAGCCTTTTTTGACTAAAAACCTTGTCAAATAAGAACCGACGAAGCCTGTTGCGCCTGTTATGAGTATGCGTTTTTCCATGTGTTGTTTATTCTTCATTTTCAGGTAAGTTCAAAATATACTCCAACTGTGTTCTCAATTCCTCTGGATTTTCGATAATACGCCCATGTCAATTGGTGAGACAAAAGTGATATATAGTTATATTTTAAGTAGCATAAACGCATGTAAATCAAATTGCTGCGACTAAATTCTCTTCCCAATTGGTGAGACAAATCTATAGAAATCTGTTCGATAAGTTTGATACCATGAGGTGCTTTGTCTTGCCCTTGTTGTTCAAATTCAACAATATGTTGACCTATATGCCAATAGGTAAGGAGCATTTCACGCCTTGCCAATTTAATGGCTTTATGTTGCCCGCCCACATAAGTAGCCGAAATGCTATTGAGTAGGTTTTGATAACCTGTATTGTCCTGATTCATAAACGTATTTTTCATAAGTTGTTTCTTCTAATTGTTTACATTCAGATTGTTTAGATATGCAAAATAGAAAATTCCTCTCAAATACTGAGGGGTCATTTCCCCCGCCGATTCTCCAAAATTTTTAAAAAAGACCGTGACTGAATTTCCGCCAACGTCAAACCCGTCACCGTTGCTTCTGCTTCTGAAATCGCACCGCAGTTCAAGGCGCGTAAAAAATAGTTCAACAAGCCTTGCCCTGTTGCTGCATCGTCGAAAATATCGCCTGAAAGGGTTGCCCGTGCTGCTTTTTCGACAAAATGGTGCAACCGTAAAGCCGCTTGTTCATAACTGTCGAGGAAAAATGCATAAACCGCTGCATAACGCATCGGCAACTGTGCAGGGTGTAAATCCCAACCTTGATATAAACCATTGATGAGCGAATGAGTTGTGTGGTCGAAGCCAATTTTCCAAGCATTATGCACCATTTCCATATTTTCACGACGCTGTGCAGCCGTCAAATCGTCGCCTTTATGCGGTGCAACAGGCATTACATTCGTCGCACCGTCCGAGAGCATTATGCCTGTTGAACCGAGTGCAACTTTCGTCATGTGATGAGCGAAATCGCAAACAGGATGCCCCATCGTCTGATATTTTGCCGTAATACCTGCGCTTGCCGTATAGTCATACGTGCCAAAATGTGCCGCAATGCAGCGTCCGTCACTTGCCCGAATGAATGACATCAACGGATTGCGCCCTTCGGCATCCATAATTGTTTGGGTTTGCTCGACCATAGTTTCCATTTTCAAGGTTTTATGCGGCAAATTAAATGCTTTTTCAATCAATTCAAACAAGCGCACTAAAGCCTTAATTTGTTCAACAAGCACCACTTTTGGCAACATAACAATAAAATTATTAGGCAAAATGCCTTTTGTTTCGATCAATAATGTCGTCAAAAAAATATCGAGTGTCCGAATGCCTCTTGCTTTTGTGTCTTCATTAAACGGTTTAATCCGAATACCGATGAAAGGGGGCAACGTCTTTTGCGCCATACCTTTTGCGACTTCAAGAGCCGCTTGCACTGCTGTTGCGTCTTCCTCTTCGTCAGAACGATTGCCAAAACCGTCTTCAAAATCAATTCTAAAATCTTCTAAAGCCTCGGTTTTGAGTTTTTCAACGACTCGATTATAGACCGTAAAAGCCAACCAAGCGGGGTGCTGCCGCCTGACTTCATCGCTCATTTCAGCCAGTTTTTGACCTAAAAGAGCGATTTTCATCGTGTCTGTTGGCAAACTTTCTGCTCCTTCAAGACCAATCACCCGCGCTAGAACAGCGAAATTAGGTGCATAAGTGGTCAAACTTTTTAAAGCAGCTGCTGAAAAACGGGCTGCTGTGTCGTGTGCAAATAAATTCGCGCCACCATAAACGGTATGCACAGGCTGTCGGTCTGCCGAGTCACCTATATATATGTGTTGGTAAGCGATGTTTGCCGTTTTCAAATCGCTTAAAATGGGTGCAGTATCGGCAGTAGTAAGTGTTAGTTTCATTTTTTGATATGGTTGATTTTAAATTGATTTTTTTGACCACTGATTTTGCTGATTCGACTGATTTTCACTGATTTTCAATTCCCTGCGGGATGACAAAGAAACCAGTGAAAACCAGTCACATCAGTGTCATCTGTGGTCAAAAAAAATCAACTACCCCGATATGTGGAATACCCAAACGGACTCAACAACAGCGGTATATGATAATGTGTGGTGTCATAAATAGTGAACTGAATGTCAACAACAGGATAAAAACATGGGCGTTTTTGCGCTGCGAAGTACCCCTCAGTATAAAATGTCATTTTGTAAATACCTGTCGGTAAAACAGTGTCTTTGGGCAATAAATCGGCTACCCGACCATCGGCATTTGTTGTGCCTTCGGCAAGGGAATGCCAGTAGCCATCGGCTGTTAGTTGGGTTAATTTTACAGGCACATCGGGGGCAGGTTTGCCGAGTGATGTATCCAAAATATGGGTGGTGATTTGGCTCATAACAACAGTTTTTTTAGTCTGATTTGAGTGATTTTATTTTGCTCAACCATGGCGTTGATGATTTCTTCAACGGCTTCGTTTTTGTAACGTTCTTTTAAAATAGACAGCATTTCCTCTGCCGTTTTGCCTGTGGCAAAAATGATAAAAATGAAACCGAATTTATTGAAATACAAGTCATTATATGTTTTTAATTCTTCTAAAATGGTGTCAGAAGCTGCTTGTACTTTGCCTTGTTCGCCTGATGCCCACGTTGCTGTTGAGGCAAATTTTTTCTTTAAACTTCCCACATCGCCTATGCGTGGATGATGCGTAAATGCCTCCAACCAATCCGTTTTTTTACAAGAAAACCAGCAACTTTCGGCTTTTTCAAACACGTCTTTTTGATTTAAAAAAGGACGAGCTTCATACATCTTTTTAACCCAGTTTTTTGACCCGCAACATTTTGAAATATGCGCTTCAAAGACATCAAAAGGCAAATTATTGAGTTCTTCAACGGTCAAAACATCTGTTTCGATATGACCAAAAAGTCTTAAACGACTAACACCACCGTCTGGAAAAATGGTCAATCGGACGTGTGTAAACGGCTCATTTGTCAATAGTTCATTTTCAAAAAAATGCTCGTTATCGGCTTCTAATTTTGTTTCATTTAAAATCAAAGTCCACGAAGCGCCCCCCTCAGTATAAAACAGATTTTCATCGTCTTTTGCCAAAACGCAGCCTTCTAACATAAATCTGTCGGGATAATTACCTTTAAAATGCGCTGTATCAATCACCACTTTTTGAATACGCCCTTTTCGAGCCAAGCGCAAAATGAGCCAATCACGGTTGTTAGGTGTCCGATTACGCTTCGTTTCCCAACCATCCCCCATGTTCACGCCCCGATTGGGCATATTAATATTGTCTTTATGACTGAAAAATTGGTCGTTGCAAACAAGGGCTTTGCCGCCATTGACTGCCGCAGCGAGGTCAATAAGTTCATCAGAAAGCACATTGAGCCAATCTTTTTGCACTTCGCCATAGATTTTTAGCCTTGCGACACCGCCATCGGGGAAAATATTAAGCCGCAGATGCGTCCATGCTTCATTGTTTTCAATGGCATAAAAATTTTGGCTACCTGCTTGTAAAGGCGATTTTGGTAGAATTTCTGTCCAAATTGCCTTATTCACGTCAAATTCCGAAGGAGTCACACGACAGGCTTCAATACTTGCAAACGGCGGATGATTGCCTAAAAAATGGTTGGTATCTATGTCAACGCCTTGAATAATGCCGCTTGCACCGAGTTGAACGATACACCAATCATGTCCAGTGGTGCGCTTGCGACGGCTTTCCCAACCGTCCATCCATTTGCCACGGTCTGTGTATTTATCGGCGATGAAAATGCCACGACCGGGCTTGATGAGATTCTCTTTTTCTGCAAAAAAATCGTCGCTACATGCCAAAACGCTGCCGCCAAAACGTTCAGCAGCGAGGTCGGCGAGTTGCGTAAATGAAAGATTATCAGTGGTTTTAGGTGTCATTTTTTATTCTTTTTCACGGCTTAAAGTTCCTGTTATATAACCAAAAGCATCGCCCGAAGCGACAAATACATCGTTATTATTTTCCATGTCAAACGGTTTCAAATTGATGGGCAAATAATGCAAATTAGGCATTTTGAAACTGATTTCATCAACGATGCCAACGTTTTTCAAAACAGCTTCGCCCATGACATGGAGGGATTGTTGAACGGAATCGCTGTGATGTGCGGCAAAAGTTGTACACATTTCTTGTCGAATTTTGTTTCTAACTTCTTGAAAATCAATATCTTCTGAACGTTTATATCGCCAAATCGCTTCCATTTCCGTTGCTAATATGCGGTCAGATGCGGGTGGTAAGGTTGTAAATTTATCGACAATATAGCCTTCAAAACTGGACTTTGTTGTTTTTAAAATCCTCATGCCCCGAATGCCCGAATGAACAGAAACGCCTTCTGAACAGCTGCGGTGTATCTTTGTTATTTGTTGCTCGTTGCTGCCTGCAATATAGGTGTATGGTTCGATGACCGTTCCGTTTGTCATGCGTTCCCAACGGATTTGTGCGAGGTCAATCGTTACGGCTGATACTTGCGGATTGTTGGACAAAAAATAGGAGGTCAAATATAAGCCGAAGTCTTCAATTGTATCTAACGGATGGTCTTTAGCGAGGGCGAAAATGGTGTTTTTCATGGTGTCAGTTGGCAACACTTTTGCGTTTGACCCCTCAGTATAAACCGTTTCAAAGTCGCCTTCGAGCTGGATATTGACGTGGATTTCCTTGAAATCATGCCCGTCAACGTGGCGTGTGATTTTAGCCAAGCGGACAGATGATTTGCCGTAGCTGTTTTGTATGAGATTGATTTTCATTGTTTTAAAAATTTATTTAGACACGAATTTCACAAATTACACGAATTTTGCATCTATTATGTGGTAGCACGGGTTTTAACCCGTTAAATTTGATGGTTTAAAAGATAATATTTTGATTTTCTCAAATCATTTCTCAATTATTACATCACGGGTTAAAACCCGTTCTACAAAGTATTTTAAAAAATTTAAAAATATGATAGCATTCGATAAAGCGATTTATTCACGCCGCGTTGTGTTGCCAAACAGCATCAAAGAAGCGACGATTTTCATAAAAAATGCTAAAATCGTTAAAATTACTGAGGGGGGTATTTTTAACGGTGAAAATATTGAAAATGTTGGCGATGCGGTTGTCATGGCAGGTTTGATTGACCCACATGTGCATATCAACGAACCTGGGCGGACGGAGTGGGAGGGGTTTGATACAGCAACCCGTGCGGCGGCGGCAGGCGGTGTGACGAGCATGATAGAAATGCCTTTGAACGCCTCGCCTGTGACGACGACAAAGGCGGCTTTTGACCTCAAAATACAAGCAACTGAAGGCAAATTGCACGTTAATTGCGGTTTTTATGGCGGTTTAGTACCTGATAATTTTGATGATTTGGCTGATTTGATGCGATCAGGTGTGTTCGGTATCAAGTGCTTTTTAACTCATTCGGGTATTGATGAATTTCCTAATGTGACAGAAAGTGATTTGCGAAAAGCGATGCCTTTGATAGCAGAATTTGGCTTGCCGATTTTAGCACATTGTGAGATTGATAGTCCGCTTACAAAACAAATTTTCTTTCAAAAACACCCGACAAATTACCTTGCTTACTTACATTCACGCCCAAAAACGTGGGAAAATCGAGCGATTGAACTGATGTTGCGCCTGTGTGAAGAGACGAATTGTCGGACTCATATTGTCCATTTATCGTCTGCGGATTTGATTTTAAAATTAAAAAATGCGAAAAAACGGCTGCCTTTGACGGTTGAGACGACCCCTCAGTATTTGTACTTCGCCGCCGAAGATATTCCCGACGGACAAACCGTTTACAAGTGCGCGCCACCGATTCGTGAGCGAGCGAATAATGAAAAATTGTGGGCAGCTTTGGCAGACGGCACGCTTGATTTTGTTGGTTCTGACCATTCGCCTGCGCCGCCGAATTTGAAGGAAATCACTTCTGGCAATTTGGCTAAGGCGTGGGGTGGCATTGCGGGTTTGCAATTTACGTTGCCTGTGGTTTGGACGGCAGCGCAACAGCATGGTTTAGAGATTACAGATATTGCGAAAATATTATCTGAAAATCCTGCACAATTCCTTGGTTTGAGCGAAAAAGGGCAAATAAAAGAAGGTTTTGATGCTGATTTAGTGGTCTGGCATCCTGAAAAAACGTTTACGGTTGCGGAAAAAGACATTCAACATAGGCATAAAATAACGCCTTATTTGGGTGAGATACTGAGGGGGGCTGTTTTGCAAACGTATGTTGCTGGGCATTTAGTTTTTGATAATGGGCAGTTTGTGAATGTCCAAAAAGGTAGGTTATTATTGTCTTCAACTCATTTTGACTGCTTAACAAACGATTTATCGCCTAACCATTTTTCGTCGCCATAAAATTTTATTAAGAACATACCGTTGGGGAATTCAGCGAGATTGATTTGTTTTGAAAACACCCCCTCAGTATAAGAACAAAGAATACAGATGAAAAAATGAAAAGCAGGAATGAAAGTTTTTGTGTTTTTCAAAAGCCTTTTTCAAGCCCTTATTTGGACAATTTGAGGCAAATTTAATTTCGTATCAATCCCGAAAATGGACTTTCAATTTTGAATAAAAAATCAAGTTTTTTTCATTTTTTTTGACCTAAAATAAAAATATCTAATCGGCTCATCCGTCATTCAGAATATAATTTTGCCTATTCATCTACTAAATTCGACACTTCATAGAATAAAATTGCACTGTGTCAATATACCTTCGTTTATTTGTAAAACTAATTCAAGTAATTGATTATCAACTTATTAATATTATTTTTATCCCAATTTATTTGTCATATTAAAAAGAAAACAGAAAAAACTTTGGAAACTTTTGAACTGAAATTTGTTTCCTACGTTTCTGAAACATACTTTTGCACCCGATATGACAACAGAGATAAAAAATAATATTTTGCAGCGAGCCGAAGCGATGTTTTTTCGCTATGGTATCAAAAGCGTTACGATGGATGATATTGCCCGTGAGTTGGGTATATCAAAAAAAACATTGTATCAGTTTTTTGAAAATAAGAATGATTTGCTGATGCAAATTATGGATAAAGAAGGTGAGCGAGATGTCGCAAATATAGGAGCTGTCTTGGCTCATTCTGAAAATGCGATAGACGAATTGATGGGCTATGCACGGCATGGCTTAGAAGAATTTGCGAAGGTAATGTCTTGTCCTACAATCGTTTATGATTTACAGAAATATCATCGAGATATTTGGGATAGGTTTGAAACAGATATGAACAAACGTATTTATGAAGGCACGAAGAACAACATCGCAAGAGGGCAAAAAGAGGGTTTATATCGTGAAGG
>JAYTMI010001056.1:0-2916 GCA_043728625.1 Saprospiraceae bacterium
ATTATTGATATTTTGACAGAAAACACTTTTTATACTGAGGGGGGCATTTTGCACTGTTTCACTGGCAATGTTGAACAAGCAAAAAAGTTGATTGATTTAGGTTTTTATCTCGGCATCGGTGGCGTTTCGACCTACAAAAACGGTGGTTTAGATCCCGTTATCAAGGAAATACCGCTTGAACACTTGGTTATTGAAACCGATGCGCCTTATCTCGCGCCCGTTCCGTTTCGCGGCAGGCGTAATGAATCGAGTTATGTGAAATACGTAGCGGAAAAGATTTCAGAAGTTAAAATTGTGGACATCAAAGAGGTGGCACGTGTGACGACAGCGAATGCGGAAAAGATTTTTTCTAAAATGGGGCAGTTTGTCACGCACATTTAAAAGGTAGAGTCTTAAAATTTTGTGTCAGTAAGAATGATTGTTTAACTTTGTTGAAAATTATCATAATCAAAAAGGTTTAGAAAATGACAGAAACATATTTGATTGAAATTAATTCAGAACAGAAGCAAACGCTTTTTGAAATTTTCAAAGCGTTTAAAGTGCGTATTACACCAACGGAGGCATTAAATGACCCTCAAAGTCTAACAGATTTCTTTAAGAAACATAAATTTTCTAAAAAAGACAAACAATTTTTTAGAGAATTACAGGCTTCTATTGAAGAAACTTATGCTATGGAAAGAGGTGAAATAGAACCAACACAAACCTATGAAGAACTATTAGCCGAACTAAACCAAATCGCAGAAAATGAAAATAGAACCCACCAAGCTGTTTGAACAACAAGTCAAACGGTTGACTAAAAAATATCCTTCTTTAGCCCGTGAAATACCCGCTGCACTTATTCCATTAACAAACAACCAATTGGAAGGCTTTGACGCTATGCCAAAAGGTTTTTACAAAATCCGTGTACCCATCGCCTCAAAAGGTGTTGGTAAACGGAGCGGCGCCAGAATCATAGCACATGTCAGAATCATTGAAGATAAAGCCTTTTTAGTTTCGATATACGACAAAGCTGATTATGACAATGTTTCTGACGACATACTCAAAGAGTTTATGAGAGAGAATAAACCCCCTCAGTAAAAAAGCAAACTAATGTCCAACTGTAAATTTTGTATTTTGAAAAATCAAAATTAAACTTACATTTGCACCCTCAAAACTTCGATATTCGTTGTTGGATATTCGTTATTCAAGGAGACTTGTCCGAGTGGTTTAAGGAGCACGCCTGGAAAGTGTGTATACGCCAAAAGTGTATCGAGAGTTCGAATCTCTCAGTCTCCGCATAGAAAACTTAAAAGCCTTTTGCTGGTTGCAAAGGGCTTTTTTTATGCTGTTTTTTAAAATACGATAATCATTACGGCACTATTTGTAATTTTGTATCTTGCGAGCCATTTTACTTGAAAATACCGCCATAATGCTCAAAAATCTTTTCCTAACCCGCCGCTTTTTCACTGCCTTCGGTGTTGTGATTTTTCTATTCGTTTTGAGTTACTCATTCGAGTGGCTGATGCCGTTTGCACAAACGGCTTTTGTGGTCGTTTGTGGCGTTGTTTTGGCAGATTATGGCTTACTTTTCAATAAAAACACGCAATTGAGCGCGACCCGACGGACACCTAAACTACTGTCTTTGGGAGATGCTAACCGCATTACACTCGATATTTCGAACCGTTCAAATCAGCGTTTACAGGTCAGTTTGATAGATGAAATTCCGTTTCAATTTCAAAAACGGGACTTTGAAATGCAATTGACATTGGCAGCAAACGAAGCCCGGCGAACCGATTATGAACTCACTCCCACTGAACGAGGCGAGTATCATTTTGGCAAAATAAACCTGTTTTCATCCTCACGTTTGGGCTTGATTCAACGTCGTTTTCAATCAGATGTCGAAAAAATAGTACCTGTGTACCCCTCAGTAATTCAGATGAAAAACTTTGAATTGATAGCACTTCGGCAGATTGCGCACCAATCGGGCATCAAGAAAATAAGACGTTTGGGACATTCCTATGAGTTTGAACAAATCAAAAACTATGTTGCTGGCGATGATTTTAGGGCTATCAACTGGAAAGCATCAGGTCGTCGCAATGTCTTGATGGTCAATCAATACGAAGACGAAAAGGCGCAACAGGTCTATTGTATCATTGACAAAAGCCGTGTGATGCGGATGCCTTTTGGTGGCTTGACATTGATGGATCACAGTATCAATGCCGCTTTGGTGATGTCAAACATCATTTTGCAAAAAAAGGATAAGGCGGGTTTATTAACATTCAGCGATAAACTCGGCTCGACGTTGGCAGCTGATAATTCACCTAATCAGTTGGGACGCATTTTGCATGAACTGTATCGTGAAAAAGAAGGAAAAGGCGAGGCGAGTTACGAATTGCTCTATTATGCCGTGCGCAGATTGGTGCGTGGACGGAGCTTATTGCTGCTTTTCACCAATTTTGAAAGCCTTTTTGCGCTCGAGAGGGTTTTACCGACTTTGAGAAAAGTAAATAATATGCACGTTTTAGTCGTCGTATTTTTTATAAATACTGAAATTGAAGAATTCTCTAAACAGAATGTGCAAACAACGGAAGACATTTATCATCAGACCATTGCCCAAAAGTTTAAGGATGAAAAGACACAGATGATGCAGAAATTGCGTCAATATGGTATCCAAACAATATTAACACGTCCAGAAGATTTAAATATCAATACCATTAATAAATATTTAGAGCTGAAGTCGCGTGGACTCATCTGACCTTATCCCCAAAAACCCCACGAAAAAGGCTTCCATTTGGATTGAATTAAGGAAAAATGCTCCTTTTCTTTGTGTTCATTTCTAAAAAACACAACGCCACACCAGAATAGGTCAATCGTCAAACGTACTGAGGGGTGCTGTTTGATGTCCTCCCAAGCCGCTTCCATGTCTGTTGACCAATG
>JAYTMI010001057.1:0-3079 GCA_043728625.1 Saprospiraceae bacterium
ATTATTGACGTAACAGGTTCAGAACCAGTGATTTACAGAGGTCGTGTGCCAGCAGGCTCGGTTGTTATTCCAGGTACTTATGAAAAGGAATTTCCAGCAGGAAAATACCAAGTCGCCTGTGCTTTAATCATCGGTAAACGCAAACCGAGTACAGATAAAAAAGTATCTTTAAATGATGCTTTGCGTGATTTTAGTGTAGCTGTTTGATGCAGAAGAGTCTGTATCAAAAAGTGATTATCGAAATTTCTGCTGCAAAATATAATCTTGTTTCGCACACCATATTCGGGGAACTTCAAAAGTTCCCCGAATATAAATGGCTTCTGATAAAATATAATTTTGAATCCACTTTATGACAGAACTTCTTTAAAATCAATGCTTTAACAAACAACACTATTTGAGTAAAATCGAGCAACTTACAAACAAGCTATGTCATCCATCAAAGCCATCATCATAGACGATGAACCTAAAAATAGAGAACTCTTAGAATTGATGCTTGCAGAATACTGCCCAACTGTCCGTGTGGTCGGTCAAACGGCAACGATTACTGAGGGGGTATGGCTTTGCAAAAGTCAAAAGCCTGATATTGTTTTTTTAGATATTCGCCTATCACATGGCGATGAAGGTTTCGATTTTTTCAATCATTTTAATCCCATAAAAGCCGATTTTGAAGTCGTTTTTGTGACGGCACGAGAAGAATATGTGTTTCGTGCTTTCAACCAAACCTTTGCTATTGGCTATATCTTGAAGCCCATTGACCCTGACGAACTCGTGAGTTTGGTTTTCAAAGTAAAGCAAAAATTGCTGCAACAACGTCAAACAGATAAACTGATTGATGACACCTATCAAGCCAACGATGTTATGTTTGTTTTTATCAAAGACGAAACCGTCCGCCTGCGTTTGGCGGATGGACGTGACAAAATTGCGCGTGCAAGCACCCTTGAAGAATACGAACAGTATGCTCACCTTGTCCGCAGCAATCGGCAATATGTCATTAATTTAAGTTTTGTCAACAAAATAACAGACATTAATGAACATGGGGAAAGGATTCGTGGTGCAACAGCCGTCTTATTCAATGGTGACGAAATCTCTGTTTCCGTCAGTCGCAAGTCCAATTTT
This sequence comes from Saprospiraceae bacterium, assembly GCA_043728625.1. Lineage (GTDB taxonomy): Bacteria > Bacteroidota > Bacteroidia > Chitinophagales > Saprospiraceae > JAAFJT01. Next base: position 1,117 of record JAYTMI010001057.1, read on the forward strand.
ATTAGGTCTTTTGCACAGTTTATCGCATAATTAACTTCTTAACACACATTCACCACAAGAATCACACATTCACCGCAAAAATTACACATTCACTAAATATTTACAATTAATTTAAAAGAAAATGAAACATCTTTGTTGTCTAAGATTAACAAAATCGAATTGTTAACCCCAAAAAACCAAACATTCTAATGATATCTTATATTGTTTAGACAAAATTAAATTAATTTTAATACGACAACGCCCAGCGGTTCTTATTTTTAAAAAACCCTGTCTAATCCACAAATCCAAAATAAGCGACGGTGGCTCTTAATTGAGCCACCGTCGCTTATTTTTAGCCATTTGCTACATAATTCTCAGTAGAACAACGCATTTTTGCAATTTATAAGTCATTTTGAAAATTGTAAAACAATTCATTCTAATATGTTTATTTCAGAAACCATCATTGATAACATCGTGGCTGCTCTCGAAGAAGCCGATTTTGAGCAAGAAATCACCGATTTTACAGACGAATATCCTGTTTTGATTGAATATTGGGGCGCAGAAGACTTCTCCCTATTGACACAAGATGAGCGTGAACTCATGCTCTATCTCTTGTTAGTCTTGACAAAATCTGTTGAGCAAGTAAAAGGCACATTGCCTCCCCTCAGTGATGAAGCCCTTGAAAATGCAGAAGAACGCAATTGGGAACGGCTCGAAACGGTCACTTCTAAGCAATTTCGTGACCGCATGGATGTTTTTTTTGACAACTATCCGCAAGAAGATTTGCTTGCTTTTGTTGAAGACAACCTCGTTGAGGATGAAGACAGTGTGGTGACAAAAGAAGGGCGTGAACCGATGTTTGTGGCTTTGAAATCAGTCATTGATGTTTTAACAAATGTGTAAATATTTAAAAGTCAAAAGATGAAAACATCTTTATTTAAAATATTGATTTTAATGCCATTTTTTGCAGCTTGCCAAACAGTTAGCTTGCGCATTGTTTGCTCATTACCGACAGCCGTTCAAGAGAGTTCAGGTTTGGTTGTAGAGTCGCCAAATGTATTTTGGACGCACAACGATTCAGGTGACAAAGCTCGGCTGTATCAATTCGATTCGATAGGTGTTTTGCGGCGAACCATTGTTGTAAAAAACGCCAATAATCTGGATTGGGAGGACATTGCCTTAGATGCTGCCAAACGCAATTTTTACATCGGGGACTTCGGTAACAATAGCCAAAATCGGCGTGACCTGACCATTTACAAAATTCCGATTCCGCAAGCTGCAACGTCTTTGTTTCCGACGGATACTGTAAATGCTGAAAAAATCACCTTCACTTATGAAGACCAATTCGGTTTTCCGCCTGTGGACTCCTTAAAATACTTCGATGCGGAGGCTTTGATTGCCACTACGGACTCCATTTATATATTTACAAAAGACTTTGATGTTGTGCCTTACAATGGCAAAACACGCATATATCGTGTACCAATACAAGCGGGTACTTATACCGCTCGGCTCGTTCAGGTTTGGGAAACAGACGGTTCGTGGAAATACAATGGTGCTATTACAAGTGCTGCCCTTGGTTTAGATGGCAAAATGTTGCTCATGTCTTATCAAAAACTATGGGTTTTTACGAATTATCCGAATCGGCAATTTTGGTTAGGCAACAAAAAAGAACTGACTTTCGGATTGACTCAATTCACTCAACGCGAAGGTGTTGCTATTGCGCCATGGGACAATTGTACGGTTTATATTACGTCTGAACTGAATACAAGTATTGGCGGTGGCAATCTTTCTACCTTCAATTTATGCCGTATTTTGTCAAAAACGAAGGATATAAAGACTTCTAAGACCTCTATGCACATTTCGCCGACCCCCTCAGTATCGGACGTAACGGTGGCTATTTCTGGCGATATTTTTGAAAAAGGTGTCTTGAAGGTCTATAATGCCAACGGTTCTGAAATTTCACAAAAAAAAATTGAGGCTGGTG
>JAYTMI010001058.1:0-1991 GCA_043728625.1 Saprospiraceae bacterium
AACCCAGCACCATTATTCGCATAACGTACACGATAAATTGAAGGCGAACACCGACGCAAATAACCTGTCGTAATACTCACTTCAAGTTGCGGACAAGACCGCATGGGCTGCAATGCCAATGTTCTAGGTGTTCTACCATATTGGTCATCATTTGAAAAACTAACAACCTCATTCGGTACACTCCAAGAGTTTGAATAACCCTGTAACCGCAAATCGAAACTTCCAGAATCAACTGTAATACCATAAGCCCCTGTAGAATCAAGCGGTGTAGAGCGAAAAACTCTACTTGGCAATTCACGGCTAACAGCTTCTACAATGACGTTTTGAAAACCTAACTCATTGCCATCCAATTGATTGTTAAAGTTTCGGTCAATAAAAACACGTCCTTTAATTTCATTAGTAACAACAGAGCCATTCGGATTGATTTTCATCAAAAGGGCTTGTCTGCCCGCACCAAATTCTTCATCTTCAGCCAGTATGTAACTGCCATCTTCATTTTGAATCAACCTATTCGGTAAACGAAATATCGAGTTGACTGTAAAAGAAATATCGAAAACACGATTAATTGTCTCAACGCCTATATTAGACATTTTGATAAATAAAGACCGCTGTACATTCAATGAATCAAAACTCGCTACAACAGCAAATCCACCGTCCTTTGTCGGTGTAAATGTATTAGGTAAGGTATAAAACCGACGTGGATGCGCCCATTCTACTGTACCATTTGTATCAATTTGAGCAAAATAATTACCCAGAATAGCCAACTTTCCATTTGGCAAAGCCGCCAATTCATCAACCCGATTGAAACGCAAATCACTATTCGTACCAAAAGGTTTTACAAGAATCGAGCGTGCATTGTTCCCATTTGCGTCGAGTTGGAGGATTCGAGCAGTATCTCTGCCCAAATCCCCTCTCGAAGCGACATAAATTGATGATCGGTTTTGGGACTCCACAATTTGTGTGGCGTTACGATTGGTTAATGGGATGGTTTTGTAAAAGAGTAAACCACCTTTGTTGTCGGTTTTTAGGATGGCGGCACTATCGCCAACTAAAGTTTTTTTGGTAATTGATAAAACTAAACTGCCGTCTTGAAGACGTGTGATGCCACCGACACGCTCATCGTTGACATCTCCAAAAGAATGTCTCGAAAGAACTTTGCAAGTCGGTGTAACATGTACTAAACGTATATTTTCAATATTATTAGCCGAAGAAGTCGTAGCAAAAGACACCCAAAATGTACCATCTAATGCCGCTGTCATTTTCACATTTCCTTCAATCGTTTGTCCAAAATCAACTTTTCGGGTTGCTAAAATGCGCCCTTCTGCATCCGTTTTGACCAAATAAAGACGAGAACTATTGTCAGAACCACCACAAAAAAAGTATCCACCATCAGCCGTCCGTTCCATCGCTTGTGCCGAAGTATTGTCCGTTCCATTACCATATCTTTGCAACCAACCTTGTGCGGCAAGACTCGTGCTGTTAATGGTCAACAAAACCGAAGTCAATATGTATAGGACGATATATTTCATGTACTTTTTACCATTTCTTGTTTTGATAATACAAAAGTGAGCATTCAATTCTGAATCTACAATTACAGTTTTAAGCATTTCCCGATATTATTTTTCATTAAATTGATGATTATCAATAAATTATAACTAATTTTCCCGATATTTTAACCTCCAATTCACTCTATACTGAGGGGGTATTTTTTAAAATAAATTTATATCAACAATAAAAATGTACAATTCTACCCTTATTCATCTGTTTAAAAGCTTAGATCGCAACGACAGGCGGCAGTTGCGCAAGTTTGTTCGCTCGCCTTATTTCAACAATCGCGAGGATGTGGTCGCTCTTTTTGATTATATTGACAAATACATTGACACAGGTGGTGCGCCAAAAATGGCTAAGGAAAAAGCCTTTTCTTATGTCTATAAAAAGCAAACGTTTGACGTGGATATGTTTTACTATCCCATGTCTTATTTAACTCAAAT
>JAYTMI010001059.1:0-1706 GCA_043728625.1 Saprospiraceae bacterium
TTTATTGAAAGCAAAAGAGCTACTTTTAAAAAATAGTCATTACAGCATTTCAGCTGTGGCTTACGACAGTGGTTTTAATGACCCTGCTTATTTCAGTCGAGCGTTTAAACAGACGTTTGGGGTGACTCCCCAAATGTGTCGAGAACAAAATATTGAGTAAAATTGATTGCCAATCGCTTTTATCTATTTTCAGATAAAGAAAACGCCACTTTTCACTCATTTTGAGTGAAAAGTGGCGTTCTATTATATTCTGTATTAGTCGTTAAAAACTACTAATCATGCTTTTTCCGCATTCAAAATCTCATAAATATCGCGGTTGATTTTTTGAATCAAATTATCAGCGACTACAGAAGAAGTGCTTTCGGCGTAAATGCGAATAATGGGTTCCGTATTTGATTTACGCATGTGAATCCAGTTGCCATCGTTAAATTCGAGTTTCAAACCGTCTGTTCTGTCGCGGTTGCAACTTTTCATGAGTTTGTATTTATCATCGAGATTATTGATGATGTCATCGACATTTGCATCAGAGGGCAAGTCTAATTTTTTCTTAGCAATTTCGTATTCAGGAAATTTCTTTTTCAAAAAAGAAATGGGTTTACCGAATTTTGCTAAAGAAGTGAGCATCAAAGCGACACCAACAAGGGCATCACGGCCATAATGCAATTCGGGATAAATGACACCACCATTGCCTTCGCCACCGATAATGGCGTTTGTTTCTTTCATTTTTGTAACAACATTGACTTCACCGACAGCAGCAGCAGCATATTGCCCGCCATATTTTTCAGTCACATCTCGCAAAGCTTTTGTTGAACTTAGGTTGGAAACAGTATTACCCCCCCCTTCAGTATTTTGCAGAATATAATCTGCAATAGCGACCAAAGTATATTCCTCGCCAAACATTTCACCGTCTTCGCGTACGAATGCCAAACGGTCAACATCTGGGTCAACGGAGATGCCGAGATGTGCTTTTTTATTGCCCACTTCTTTTGCGAGGTCGTTAAGGTGTTCAGGGAGTGGTTCAGGATTGTGCGCAAAATTGCCGGTCATCTCACCATTAATCACAAAAACGGTACAACCCATTTGTACGAGAATTGGTACAATTGAGATAGCTCCCGTTGAGTTAACAGGGTCAACGACAACACGAAAATTTTTCGACGCAACGAGTTCTTTATCAACAAGTTCAAGAGCGAAAATTTTGTCAATGTGTTTCTGAATATAAGTATTATCGGTACGATAAGTACCTAATTGCTCAACATCGGCATAACGAATACCTCCTTTTTCAATCAAGGACAATACATCTTGACCATCTGCGGCAGAAATAAATTCGCCTTTATTGTTGAGCAATTTAAGCGCATTCCATTCTCTTGGATTGTGACTTGCCGTCAAAATAATGCCCGCATCCGCTTGTTCTTCTGTAACGGCTACTTCAACAGTCGGTGTTGTTGAAAGACCTAAATCAACAACATCAATGCCCAAAGCCAGCAACGTATTAACTACCAAACCATTGACGACTGCGCCAGATATACGTGCGTCACGTCCTATAACAATTTTTGCACGTTTTGCTGTGTTGCGATTTAGTACCCAAGTGCCAAAAGCAGCAGTTGATTCAACGATGTCTTGTGGCGTTAAATTTGTACCGTAGCTGCCCCCAATCGTTCCTCTGATTCCTGAAATAGATTTAATAAGTGCCAAAATGTTTATATTAA
>JAYTMI010001060.1:0-3233 GCA_043728625.1 Saprospiraceae bacterium
GGTATCCTATTTGCGCCTTTGTTACACAGCAATTGGGAGCATTTGGCATCCAATTCTGTTCCTTTTCTTGTGTGTGCGACGATGATTATCTATTTTTTCCCGCGTGTTGCCTTGCGTTCATTTGTTGTTATTTACTTCGTAACGGGTTTCTGCGTTTGGCTTTTTGCTCGAACAGGCGTTTTTCACATCGGTTTGAGCTATGTGGTGTATGGTTTGGTGTCTTTTATATTCTGGACGGGCATTTTTCGGCGCAGCCTACGCAGCATCATTTTGGCACTCATAATCGTCACTTTATATAGCGGTATGTTCACAGGCGTGTTGCCAACAACAGAAATTTTGCAGCGCAATATCAGTTGGGAAAGTCACCTCATCGGCGGCATTATTGGCATCATTGCGGCATATTTTTATAAAGAAGAAGTCGAACACGACGAATTTGGGACCCCCTCAGTATCCGACCAATCCAAAACCGCTTTCTTCTCTCCTACTATTTTTGATAAAACAAAACAAGAAATTTTATTTGAACAAGAAGAAGAACGTCGCCGCCTTGAACATGAAGCCTTTATGCGGCATTTTCCGCCTTTTGATGGTTGGACTTCTGATACAACCTATTAAATAAACTCCTGCAACTGTTGTATATTTTTCAAGGGAATAATCCAAATTCCCAAAACCAGAATAAAAGGATTGAACAAAGAAAATAGCAATCGCCGAAAACCAGCCAATAACTGGTATTCGTTTGATACATCATTTTTATTATGAATTTTTATTTTTAAGAATATATTACCCAAACCAAATAAGTTTGTGGAATTTTGCAGAGCTATTATAAGACATTTTTACACTAAAAAACATTCAGTCACTTTACCAACTTTCGACTAAATAACCATTTTTAAACGACTAAAAAGACTTTTGATGATTAATAAGGATAAAATAAAACTCGATATACTTGCCGTTGGCGTTCACCCCGACGATGTTGAATTGTCATGTGCTGGCACTTTGTTACGCCAAATTTCACTCGGTAACACAGTTGGTTTATTGGATTTGACACTCGGCGAATTGGGTACACGCGGCAGTGCTGCGATACGCACACAAGAGGCGATGAATGCAGCTAAAATGATGGGTGCATTGGTGCGTGAACAATTGGACTTAGAAGACGGCTTTTTTGTTCAAAACAGAGATAATTTATTGAAAACCATACGTATTATTAGAAAATATCGCCCTGAAATTGTCCTTGCAAATGCCATAGAAGACCGTCATCCCGACCATGGACGTGCGGCTAAATTGACTGCCGAAGCGTGTTTTTTAAGCGGATTAATAAAAATTGATACTTACGATACTGAGGGGGTGCTTCAAAAAGCGTGGCGACCAAAAGTCGTTTATCATTACATTCAAGACCGTTCTTTGAAGCCTGATTTTGCCATTGATATTTCGGATTTTGTGGATAAGAAATTTGAACTCATCATGGCATACAAAAGCCAATTTTTTAATGCCGATAGTTCTGAACCGATGACACCGATTTCAAGCCCCGCTTTTTTGGATTCTATTCGCGGCAAAGACGCTGTTTATGGGCGTTACATGGGTGTGGCTTACGCAGAAGGCTATAATGTAGCGCGAACAATTGGTGTAAAGGATTTGTTTGATTTGGTTTAAATGTCAAATCAAAAGATATTCAAACTGCAAAATGAGTGCAATCATGAGCAACAACATGTGTAAAGCCTCTGACATCGCAGACGGAATACGTTGGAAAGTCATAGACAGCAAAATACTAAGCGGAATAGAGATAATGAGTAATTGGTTTAAATCAATATTGTGTTGTGTAAACGTTGTTAAACCACAAAACAGCATGAGCCAATAGAGCATACTGATATATTTTTGAGCGGTCATATTGCGCCGACTGAAAAACTGTGAACTTGCTACAATTGTCAACATTAAAAACAAAGCTGTTAAACCAATTTTGACATATATCATCGAGCTGTGATAAGGGATGAAACTCATAAGCCCTATATTTGTATTAAAATGCTGCCCCAAAAGCGTCATTTTATCTACCCAGAAACAATATACCCCCACTATGAAAATAGGCACAAAAAGACCGATAAGAAACATAAAAAACTCCTTAAAACGAATACCCCTCAGTATGCCGAGACATATTATACCCCAAAAAACTAAGAAAATATACGAAAAATGGAAAAGACTTGCCACGCCAAGCCATAAACCTGCATCAAAAATCCTACCCGCCACATAATTATTTTTGTACGTATCAAAAAGATTGTAAACAGCTAAAATCAAAAAAGTATTGGCTAATAAAATGGACGATAATGGTAGGAAATCAGGCATCATGCTCGTAAAAAAGCAATAAAAAACACCCGGCAATAAGGATATTTCAGTTGCCACACGATAACGGGCAATGATTTGATTGATAGCTATTGCTTGAAAAAATATAAGAAAAAAAGCAAAAATTGTCCCCGACATACTGAGGGGAGGAAAAAAGGAATAAACCCAATCGGTTAGAATACCCTGTTCGCGCGGTACGATACTGGAAGTGTGCATAAACGTACTTGCTCGCATAATCGCAAGGTAAAAAAGCAACAGGACGTTGAGAAATTGTTGATTTGTACGAAAAAATGTCAGCATAAATATTATCGTGAATATAGAGTTGTTGGTCGTAAGCCGTTCTGTTAATCAAACGAACGTAAAAGTATCAAAATTCCTATAATTCCCCGATAATTTCCTCTAATGTGTTTCGAGCCATTTTAAAATCTATAAAATTTTTATAGTTTTTATATTCCTTTAAAGCGGTTTGCATATCGAAATTGTCTTGTGATTGGCTCAAAAACTGGTTTTTCTGTATTAATTCAGCTGCCAAATATTCCTGTTCTGTCTGCCCTGGCGTTGGAATGAGCACAGCCGCTTTTTGCAAATAAACCAAATCCATTATCGAACTATATCCACTTCTGCAGATAATGACTTCACTTTCCATCATTTTTTTATTTAATGAATCGCTGGTTAATACATTGTGGACTTCGAGATTTGGAATGGGTTCAATATTAGGATTGTTTGCCGTATCAGTCCCACGTACAAGTAGATATTGCTTGTTAAAATCCTTTTGTTCTCTTAGTTGTAGTCTTATTTTTTTTTCAAAAATAGACCGTTGTGGTTCTGGTCCCGACAAGACGATGGCGGCATGGTATTTTTTTTCAACGGGTAATTTTTTAAAACGACTTAATACACCTAAGTATTTG
>JAYTMI010001061.1:0-5064 GCA_043728625.1 Saprospiraceae bacterium
AAAAGTTCCCCGAACATGGTACTCGAACCCATTTGCTGCGTCATTCGGTTTTAAACACCAACGCTTTACATGGTGATTGTCCTCAGAATGACAAAAAAGGCTTATGCTATAATGGGTAAATAATTACCCTCATTTTTAAAAAACAGGCTATTTCATACTATAATTGCTTGAAAATAGCTTAAAAAATCATAAAAACGATGAAAAAATTAGTGTCTTCTCTCTGCTTGATAGCAGTATTTATATTCCTTTCTATTGATTCTACAACAGCTCAATCTACTATTGTCACCGATACGCTTGTCGTCAATGGCGATTGCAATATGTGCAAAAAGAAAATCGAAACCGCTTGTTTCGGTCTCAAAGGCATGAAAACAGCGAATTGGGACGATGAAGCCCTCAAACTGATTGTCAGTTACGATTCAAAAAAGACCAATGCCGATGCTATTTTGAAGCGTATCTCACTCCTCGGCTATGACAATCAAAATTACAGAGCAGATGATAAGGCTTACTACAAACTGGAGGAATGTTGCCAATACGACCGTAGCCGTATCACAACAGCAGAGCCTAAAAAGCAGTAATCGCTGACAATCAATCTATTATGTGGTTTCAATTATTTGGGGTCTTCTCAAACGAATTAGGAAAATCCTTTTTTTAATCATTAAAATTAACTTTCGTTATGAAAAAACTCGTAATGGCTATCGCTTTGATGGTTTTTGGAGCAACTGTTTCGTTTGCGCAAAATGCGCCTACGGCAAAAACGAATAAACCAAAAACAACTCAAAAAGCGAAAACAGCAAAGGCAAAAACCATGTATGAATGTCCGATGCACTGCGAACCTGCTAAAGATCATGCAGGTACATGTGGCAAATGCAATATGGACTTGGTAGAAGTGAAGCCTAAGGTTAAAGCCAAAAAACAGTAAAAGTGACCCCCTCAGTAGGTTTTTGAAAAACGATACTGAGGGGTGCTTTTAAGTTTTTAACGAAAGTGTTTTTAAGATTAATCACATCATTTAATCTTGTAAAACAATGAAATTCAATATATTAATCGCTTTTATACTTCTCTCATTTTCTCTCAATGCTCAAATACTGAGGGGTGCCGTCAAGGACGAAAAAGGCGAATCCATCATTGGCGCACACGTCTATTGGATGGATAAAAGTGCAGAAACTTTGACGGACAACGATGGCAAATTTGAGCTACCACGCCGTACAAAAGAGTCTATGGTTCACGTCGAATTTGTCGGTTATGAGATGTTTATGTTGACACTCAAACCCGACCAAAACGATATTGCAATTAAATTAAATGTACCAAAAACGCTTAAAACCGTTGAAATCCAAGGCAGACGAGCCGATAACAAAGTATCATCGCTTGACCCACGCAATGTGGAACGCATCAATTCCAATGAACTAAAAAAAGCACCTTGCTGCAATTTGTCCGAAAGTTTTGAGACAAACGGCTCAGTTGATATTCAATATTCTGATGCTGTGACAGGCGCGAAGGAAATCCAAATGTTGGGTTTACGCGGCATTTATACACAGTTGATGGTGGAAAATCGTCCTGATTTTTATGGTTTGGCACAGCCTTACGCCCTCGAATATTTGCCCGGCACTTGGATTAAAAGTATTGACATCAACAAGGGCGTAGGTTCGGTTCGCAATGGTTTTCAAAGCATTGCAGGGCAAATCAACGTCGGTTTGGTGCAGCCAGGCGAGGACAAAGCTGTTTTTGTTAATCTTTTTACAGAAAGTTCTGGTCGCGTCGAAGCTAATGTGCATTTGAATAAAGTCAATACCGAAAAATTTGCTCAAAGTCTTTTGTTACACGGGAGTATGTTGCAAAATAAACTCGACCACGACGACAATAGTTTTGTGGATATGCCTTTGAAAAAACAACTCAACGGCATGTATCGCGCATTTTATAGAGATGATAAAATTGAAAGTCAACTCTTTATTCATGCCATAACAGAAGAACGAAAAAGCGGGCAATTGATTGAAAATAAAGCCATTACAAATCCTTTTTCTATTAATGTCAAAAACCAACGCATTTCTGTTTTAGGCAAATTTGGCTATTTGGGTTTCAACAAACCTTACAACGCTTTGGGGTCTCAATGGTCGGCAACGTATCACGATTTGAACGCCAATTATGGTAAAAATCGCTACTTTGGCACACAACGCAGTTTTTATGGCAACGTGCTTTACGGAACGATTATCGGCACAACTGACCACAAATTGCAGTTCGGCGGCAGTGGTCAATTAGACGATTATCGAGAGTTTTTAAACGATAAAGACATCTCACGGACAGAAAAAACAGCGGGTGCGTTTGGTGAATATGTCTATAATCGCCCGAGTCTGAAAGGCTATAACGACATAACGATTGTCGCTGGTTTGCGGGCAGATTATCACAATATTGCTGGCTTTTTTGTTACGCCTCGCTTGAATTTGAAATATAATTTCAACGAAGGAGATGTCATTCGTTTTGTCGCAGGTCGGGGTGTGCGTATGGCAAGCCCGATTGCCGAAAACGTATCTTATTTGGCAACGAATAGAGAAATCATGGTTTCACCAAATTTAAAACCAGAAGACGCTTGGAATTTTGGTTTAAATTTTGTCAAAACAGTTAATCTTTGTGACACACGAGAAGCCCGTTTGAGTCTTGATTTGTACCGAACAGAATTTGTCAACCAAATTATTGTAGATGCAGAAACAGATTTTCAGAAAGTTCAATTCTATAATTTGACAGGAAAATCTTACTCCAATACTTTTTTGGCGATGGTAACGGCAGAGGTTCTAAAGGGTTTTGATGTCAAAGTGGCTTATAAATTCAACGACGTGCGGACGACTTACAATGGCAAATTAGAACAAACGCCTTTGGTTGCTAAACATCGAGGTTTGGTCACTTTGGACTATAAAACGGCTGATAAAAAATGGCTTTTTAACTACACTATTTCGTTGACTGGACAGCAACGTTTGGCTGACCGCAGTTATACCCCCCCTCAGTATTTGCACCGTTTTGAGCCGTATTCTCCGAGTTTTTACATGATGAACGCCTCGATTAATCGTTTTTTCAAGACTTTTGAAGTCTATGGCGGTGTTGAAAATATAGCAAATTATACGCAACACAATCCCATTATTGCGTATGACAACCCGACGAGTATTTACTTTGATGCGACACAGGTTTATGCGCCGATGATGGGTAGAAGGGCTTATGTGGGGCTACGTTGGTGGTTGGATAGGAAAAAATAGAAGACTAACTGGATAAATGGTTGTATTGCTAAAAATCGTTAAACATAAAGCAATACAACCATTTAACTATTTGATTATCAATTAAATACAAAGAACTAATTAGTGCCATCGCTAATAATTTTAATTTCAACACGACGATTTGCCAGATGTTCCGCTTCCGTTTGTGGCGATTCAAAAATCATATTGAAATTTGAATATCCTTTATATGTCATCCGATTGGCATCAATGCCATTTTGGATTAAGTAATCGTAAATCGTTTTTGCACGGGCAACCGATAGAGAATGAAGGCTTGATCCTTCGGGATAAGGCGTATTATAGAATGATGTGATATGCCCACCAATTTCAACCGTACACTTACCATTATCTTTCATAAATTGTAAAAGTTCCTGCATAGAAGGCGTTGATTCTGTCATAACCTCCGCTGAACTTGTATAAAAATTGATGTTTTTTAAAGCTGCTTTTTTACCTGCTGCAATGGTTTGGAGTTTAAAATCCACCTTTTTTGTCGCTGAATCTACGACAATGCCTTGATAAAAAGGTAAATGATCGTTTGCAGAAATGCCGACACGTACATCTGAATACATCAGATTCGAGACAGAATAATGCCCTTTGTCATCCGTAAAAACAGTGTCTTTACCATTGTCATTGCTAAAAATAAGACGTGCTTGTTTTACTATCTGCGCCGAATCGTTGGTTACAAAGCCCGAAATTGTTGTTTTAATAGGTACTTTTTTCGCATTAATAATAGGAGGTTTTGTAGCAGTGATGATTTGTATTGGTTTTGACTTACATTTTAGGGCAAAATTTTGTGTCGTTACCCATTTGTCAACAGTAAATATTTGCCCATCAAAGGTGCTACAATCGTTGGCGGGATTACCAACAACACGCATTTTAGTGGGCAAATTAAGCCTTGCGGTTAAGCTATACACACCATTTTCATCTGTAAAAGCAGAATCTCTAACAAATTTTGATGTCAACATAACTTTCGCATGAACCAATGGTGTGTTTCCTTCGCTGTCAGTCACAATGCCTGTTACTTGTGCCAAACGCCGCAAAACAAGCACTGAAACGCGGCGATTGAGCTGTCTGCCATCATCAGACTGATTTTCGGCAATGGGTTGTGTCTCACCATACCCCTCAGTATTTATGCGTGTTTCAGGCGCATTTTTACTCGTCAGATAGTTTTTGACGGCTTGCGCTCGTTTTTGAGACAGAGCGAAATTGGCTTTTGCATCTCCGATGGAATCCGTATGGGCAGTCATAGACACCATGAAAGTTGAGTCTTGCAAAGCGACAACTAAGGAATCGAGGCGTGGATAATACTCCGTTTTGAGGTCAGCTTTTGCAAAATCAAAATGCAAATCGAATTGCCAAACGGGTTTTTCTTGCATTTTTTGTCCCATCAAAAGGGTTGGAAAAAGCAAGAAAGAGAGCAGGGTTTTAGAAAATGTTTTCATGTAGAAAAATAGTTTTGGTGAAAGAAATAAATTTGATTATTGTTGTATTCGTTATTTCTTCAATAACTATTAATTTACATTTTTAGTTTCTTTAATGTTATTTTTTTTTAATAAATTTTTGGCTCATAATTAATCAGTTCATTATCAATGTCTTACAAACAAAAAAGGCTGTTTCCACATTGCGAAAACAGCCCTTTTTTATCTCAATGTAAATTAGTACGCTCTAACATTTTTGTTCTCCATATAATTGATAAACGCTCGATTAACGACTCGATTGCCGCCTGGCGTTGGGTAATTACCACTAAAATACCAATCACCTTTATTGTTAGGACAAGCTGCGTGCAAACCCTCCAGCGTCTGATAAATGA
>JAYTMI010001062.1:0-4157 GCA_043728625.1 Saprospiraceae bacterium
TATCGCCGCCACGTTTTCAGGTCCTTCAAACTGTATGACACGCTCGATATGACTTGTACATTCGTACTGACACGAGTCATGCCCTTTTTGACCAAACGGACAACGGTAACAAAATGGGTCTTCCACATGAATGACATTCGGTACTTGTTGACTGTCGCTTGGCAATTTACGGGGGTCGCCGCCTGCCGTCATAGCACCATAACTCGCCCCATGAAAAGCCCGATAACGCGCAATGATTTTATGCCGCCCTGTGTATTGTCGCGCCAATTTCATAGCATTTTCAATCGCCGTTGCACCGCAAACGGTGAAAAGGGTCTTGGTCAAGCCTTCGGGCGTGATTTCAGCCAATTTCTTACCTAAATCACCTCTGACTTTCGTCACGCAACTCGGTGTGACGTAGCTGACTTGCTGCATTTGTTTAGCAACGGCATGCGTAACCCGTTGATTGCCATGCCCAATATTGACATTCATCAAGCCTGATGAAAAATCGAGAATGCGTTTGCCATTGTAGTCATAGAGATAAACGCCTTCGCCGCGTTCTACGGCAATAGGGTTCAAACCTGCTTGTTTTGACCATGAAAACAAGGTGTAGTCGAAGTTGTTTTGGAGGATTTCGGCGCGGTCTGTGCCTATTATTTCTTCTGTTTCAGTGAGCATATTTTTGATTTTATATAAATATTTAGTTCTGACACGAATTTCACAAATTACACGAATTAAAGTTGATTTTTTATTATCATTTTTAATGTTATACCTTAAAATTAATTAAAAATGATTTGTGAAATTCGTGTCGGCTAATTAATTGCGATTTTATTTTGTTTGAATATCAAATTTTAGTGTTTATACTGAGGTCCCCTATTTTCTTAACATACTGATTCGCTTTCACATTTTGCGCTGCCAAAGTAGCAGTTTCTAATATGCGTTTGTTGCGTGTTTCAGGCGTTTTAGCGTTCAAAATCCATTCTAAAATAGCTTTTCGGCTTGATTTTGAAAACGTTTCCCAATGTTCCAAAGCAGGGATATTCTGTTCAAAAGCCACCATCAAGTCATCAGGAACAATGCCTTCTGATACCTCATTCAAAGCATCCCAAGTGCCGTTTTGCTTTGCCCATTCAACTTTTGCCAAACCTACGGGCAACATTAAACCTGCTTCTATCAGCTTCTCAATCCGTATTTTGTTCGAGGCAGACCAATTGCTTTTGGGCTTACGCGGCGTATAAAGCAGTATTGAGCTGGTATCATCTACCTTTCGTTTAGCACTATCAATCCAACCAAAACATAAGGCTTCTTCAACGCCTTCCTCCTATTTTACTGAGGGGGTGTCTGTTCCTTTTCGATGCGATAATAGGAATACGCCTGTTGATGTTTCGTGGTTTTCCAACAGCCATGTGCGCCAAGTGGCTCTATTTGGCGCATAAAATATAGGTATTTCATCTAATTTTGCCATGAAAGATATTTTGTTTAACACATAGACTCATAGGACACATAGTTTCTTACAGAATGACAAAGGAACTATGTGTGCTATGAGTATATGTGTTAAATTAAATTGTTATGACATCCAATTCGTCTTCGCTTCCGCATTCCACTTAGTCGTCGTTTTTTTCAATTTTGTCCAAAACTCAATCGAGCTTTTACCTGTAATATCACCCACGCCAAACCGTGATTCGTTCCAACCACCAAAGGAAAATGGCTCGCGGGGAACAGGTACACCTATATTCACACCGACCATACCCGCCGAAGCACGTTCCATAATATAACGTGCGAAACCACCATTTTGAGTGAAAACCGAAGCCGCATTGCCGTAAGGATTGGCATTTTCAATTGCTAAGGCTTCATCAATGGAATTTGTCCGCATGATGCTGATGACAGGACCGAAAACCTCTTCTTTGGCAATTGCCATATCGGGTGTCACGTAATCAATAACCGTTGTACCGACATAAAAGCCGTCTTCTTTGCCTTCAACAACGGCATTTCTACCATCCACCAAAACCTTTGCGCCTGCCGCTTCTGCTTCATTAATGTAGCGTTCAATCCGTTTTTTAGCTTCGGGCGAAATGACCGCACCGAGGTTTTTACCCACTTGAATTTTACGTGCTTCGTCGCATAACAAAGCAATGATATGGTCAACGGGACCGACTGCTAACATCGCAGAAGCCGCCATACAACGTTGCCCCGCACAACCCGCCATAGAAGCAGCGACATTTGAAGCGGTCATAGCGGGGTGGGCATCAGGCAAAACAATGAGGTGATTTTTAGCACCACCGAGAGCCAAACAGCGTTTTAGATTAGAAGAAGCCCGTTTATAAACGATTTTGGCAACTTTTGTAGAACCCACAAACGATACGGCTTCGATGCCTTCATGGTCGCAAATCGCTTCCACAATATCACGGTCTCCATGAACAATGTTTAAAACGCCATCGGGCAAACCCGCTTCTTTCAACAAGGCAGCAAGGCGCATCGTACTGAGGGGTACTTGTTCCGATGGCTTGATAATCATCGTGTTACCTAAAACGAGGGCGTTTGGAATTGTCCAATTTGGCACCATTGCAGGGAAATTGAACGGTACAATCGAAGCGACAACGCCTAATGGAAAACGTTCTGTCCGACATTCAACACCTTTAGACACCTCCAATAATTCCCCTTGAACGAGTTGTGGCATCGCACAAGCGAACTCTGTTAGTTCTATGGATTTCTCAACTTCTGCTCTGGCTTCGTCCAAAGTTTTGCCGTTTTCTTCATGTACGAGATATGTTAATGATTCAATGTCACGCTCCAAAAGGGTTTTGTAGCGAAAAAAGACTTGTACACGTTCTTTAATCGGCATTTTTGACCAACCTTCAAAAGCGGCTTTTGCAGCTTCAACGGCAGCATCTAAATCGTTGGCGTTTGACATCGGTACGCGACTTAAAAGCGACCCGTCAGTAGGAGAGACGACTTCGAGCCAACGAAGACTTGTTGCTGCTTGTGTTTTGCCGCTGATATAGTTACCGAGTTCAGCGTATTTCATTGTTAGAGTTTCCATATTATCAGATTTTGATTTGAAAAGTTTGATATTAGTTTATCGCAACGTGAGAGATGCGGTGAATGATGCTCTTTTAGGCAATTAATTTTGCCCAAAGGGGAAGCAATATAGAATTTCATTCTGATATAAACAAAAAGGCAGGGAAATACATAAAAAAAAAGGGCTGCATCTTAGTTGATACAGCCCTTGAATACTTATGATTATTAATTTGACTTTTTCTTTGTTTTACGCTCTTTCATAGATTTTTCTTCGGTTTTGTCAGGATGATCTGTCTGTGCGTTTTCAGGTTTATTCATTTTATCTTTATCACTATGTTCTTTATGACCGTCATGGTTGTCATTGTCATTGTCATGGTCTTGGTGTTTGGCTTTATCCTTAGATTTGCCATTACCGTCTCTGTTGGCTTCGCCTTGACCTTTGTTTTTACCATTATCACCTCTGTTGACTTCACCTTTGTGGTCGCCATGACTACTTTCATGACCCCAATCAGCATTGCCTTGACCTTTCAATTTGCCTTTATCTTCTGTTTGAGTCGGTCTTTGTGTTTGACCTTTAGAAGGAATATTGGTTGTTGTACTTGTAGTCGTCGGTTCTGCGACTTGTGCAAAAGTTGTTGTGGCAAAAAACAATGCCATGAATGTGAAAGAAATAACTGCTTTGAATTTCATTGTCGTTTAAATTTTAAATGTAATAATTTTAATATTTGTGAATAATATACTTTTGACGCAATTGAAAAGGCTTGTCACTTGTATTTGCTTCAATGACAATACTTTTAACGAATATTTAAGGTTTTCAGCATTTTTTTTCAAAACCTAAAATTCAAAATAATATCTTTGATTTTATAGTATAAGGTTGACTTATATTCACCCCGATACTTAGCGAAAAAAAATAGTTGTTAAATAAAAGCACATTCTAAAATCATGAAAATCAAACTAATAGCGCTGCTTATTCTCATTTCAAACACTCTTTCACAAGCTCAAAACGTCATCAATTTATATGAGGGCAAACCGCAAGGTTCTGAATCATGGACTTGGGATGAAAAAGAAAGCACCCAAAATATATTCAATACCCCTATTGTCTATAATGTCTCAAATCCAACGATAACGGCGTTTCTCCCCGCCCCCTCAGTAGCGAATGG
>JAYTMI010001063.1:0-1514 GCA_043728625.1 Saprospiraceae bacterium
CTCAGATTCTCCAAAGATTTCCTCAGCCTTCTTCATTGCCTCCTTTTTGAATTGTTGGAGATAGTACTGCATGTCCTCCCCTGCCTCTTTATCATAACTTATTTCAAATTTTTTCTTCACGGCTTGTTTCAATTTTTTTTTAAAACATAAAAAAGTATTTAATAACTGACATTACGCATTGATAAAATTAGGTAAAGCGATATTTTTTACTATACAGAGTTCTTTGAGCTTTTGAATTTCAGTTTGGGCTGTTCTGAGAGCGTGAACAAGAATATTTCTTTTGAGTTCGTAGTGGTTTTTTCGAGTTGCTAATTTGAGCATTTCGAGTTTGACTTGTGCTATCATCGAAGCGAATACATGATTGGCTTGTGATTTTTCCACTTTAGCTGGCAATTTCTCTAAAGCCGTATTTTGCTTTAAAGATTTATGCAAGTCTTCACTTGACCATCTGAGTTTATAGATGTCAGAGACTTCTTGAGCGGTTAGGTCGGTATCTGTTGAGATTAAATATTGTACACCAATCGAGCCGTCAAGGTTGTGATAAACCTTTTTAACAAGAAGTACGTCGAAAGGAACTTTCTTTAAACGGACTTTGTAGGCTTGATTAGGCTCAATATCCATGTCGGATACTTGTACCCATTTTTGCTCTTTAGGCTGCTTTTCGGTATCCAAAGTAACAGTTCTGTTATCTTTAATAGCGCAAACAACGTGTTTTTTCAAATCGTTGACGATGTAAGTGATATTTTCTGCGCTTGAAAACCAGGTATCAAAAGCGACGTATTTGAATAAGACATGATTGTCATAGACTAAAGTATGGAGCCGGTTGCGGACTAATTCATTTTTAGAAATAGAAGCACAGGGCGTGATTTTAGTCTCTTTAGTCTCTTTAGTCTCTTTAGTCTCAATTTTGCCCTTTTTGTTCGTCGTTTTGCTTTTAAAGCTGTCTTTTCGCACTAATTCAAACGCAATAGGCAGCTTTACAGGTAAATCAAAATCAGGATTCGCATACGTAAAAGTTAAAATATTTATCGCTTTGATAGTTCGACCCTGTGTGTGGTCAAAATACCAAGCGATAAGTTCATTCTCCTCACTATGCGGTTTTTCTGAAAACGTATCATCAATACCAAGAACACCATCGGCTTTTTCGATTTGACGCACACTCTTTTTGATAGATTGCCAATAAGTTTTTTGATCCAAAATAGGCTGACTCAACATACGCGTGATACTATCGTGGCTATAAGCACCATTTAAAACGTCACTTACAAGCGTAGCAGACACAACATTTGGCGAACTCGTCAAAAAATCAGTGTATAAATCCATTATGGGAGCATTTTTCATAAAATAAAGACGATAAAAAAATGGTGAAAAACGCAAAGATAGCACCCGAAAATAAATTCACATTTCAAAATATTTTAACTGCGTAATGTCAGTTATTATCAACATTGTCTCTTGAACGGTAATAAATATCAATCAATTCATGGGGCACATCTGCAATACCGACTTGAATTTCGCCC
>JAYTMI010001064.1:0-4883 GCA_043728625.1 Saprospiraceae bacterium
CTCTTGTTCTAACAAGGGACTGATATTGTTTTGCTTTTTTTAAACTAAATTTTACTTATAAAAATTTCGCTAGAATGAAAAAACTATTCTCCATCTTACTATCGGGAGCGTTCTTGCTTTTGCAACAGAATGCCTTCGCGCAAAGCTCTTTTGCGGTCACAGGTACTGTAAAAGAAGCGAATGGCGACCCAATCATAGCCGCACAGGTTATGGAAAAAGGCACGCAAAATGCTGTGCTTTCAAATGATGATGGCACTTTTTCGCTAAAGGTGAAACCAGGTGCAACGCTTGTCATCAGTTTCGTTGGAAAAGTGACTATGGAAGTAGCCGCTAACCAAAGCAACCTCAGTGTCACGATGGAAGACGACACAAAAAACCTTGGAGAGGTGGTTGTTACCGCTTTGGGTCAAAGCAAACAACAACGGTCATTGGGATATGCCAGCACGACCATCCAAGCCGAAGAGTTGACGAAGGCTGCTCCAACGAACTTTGCAGCTGCTCTTTATGGCAAAGCGCCAGGTGTACGGATTGCGGCAACGCCAGGCGGTGCGACGAGTGCTGTCAATATCACGATTCGTGGCGTGAACTCAATCACAGGCAGAAGCCAGCCATTAATCGTATTGGACGGTGTGCCTATTCGCGATGGTGAAGTAAGAAATAATGACTATTGGGGCGACCAACGACTGAGGGGTAACGGTTTGTTGGACATCAACCCAGAGGATGTTGACAATATTTCTATCTTGAAAGGGGCATCTGCGGCGGCTTTGTACGGTTCAGAAGCTGTCAATGGTGTCGTATTGATTACAACGAAAAGTGGAAAAGGGAAGAAAGGCCTGGGTATTGATTTTAGTGCCAACTATGGTATGGATAATATTGCTTATTTGCCTCGTTATCAAAATGTTAGAGGTGCAGGTGCCCCTCTTCATGTCAGTAATGGCGGTCAGGATGCTGAAGGTTTTGTTTATTATGACACAAAGGGAACGGGTGTTAAAGACACAAGAGGTATCCTCGGTTATTCCATTAACTACGGTCCTAAATTCGATGGTAAGCCTGTGATGAGTTGGGATGGTGTTATTAGGCCTTACGAAGCACAGCCAGACAACTACGCGGCTTTGTACCAACAAGGACAAAACTCAAATGTTAATTTGGCGATTTCTCAAGGTTCAGAGAACTCAAACGTACGCTTTTCACTCACGCGTCAAGACAACCAAGGTATCAGTATCGGGTCTAATAATACTAAGAATATTGCCAATTTGAATAGCTCATTTAGGTTGGGTAATAAATGGACAACGGATTTGATGATAAACTACATCAATCAATATACCCACAACCGCCCTTACTCTAACGACAGGATGATCAACAACTTTACAGGTATGATTGGTCGTTTTGACAATGGCGATTGGTATAAAAACAAGTACAAAACAAGTAAAGGCTATCGTTTCGTAACGGGAACAGGTCAAAGTTTGACACCCGCGGAAAACATCATTTACAACGGATTTAAAGGTGATATCGGTGACTACATTTGGAGAGTACATGAGCAAAATCTTGATGAATACAGCAATCGCGTTATTGGTAGCATGACGCATAGTTATCAGATTCTTCCAGATTTGAAATTTAGAGGTAGGGTTTCTACGGATTTCACTTCTGAAAGAATCGAAAGCAGAAACTCAACTGAAAGACCTTTGGCTTTTGGCAATTCGGGTGCTTTTTTTCTTGGGTCAAACCAATATTCAATTGTTTATGGTGATGCCTTGTTGACCTATAACAAGAAAATAACACCAGATATTGAATTAAGCGTGATGGGTGGTTATACTGCCAGTAAAGAATTATTTACGTCAGTCAGTAGAAGTACAAATGGTGGATTAAGCACCGAAAACTTATTTGATATTGCAGCATCTATCAATACACCTAATAGCGGTTCAAACCGTACTTCTTTAGTAAAAGATGCGGTTTTAGGAACACTGAATCTGAGTTATAAAGACTTTTTCTACGTAGAAGGTACTGTGCGTAAGGACAGAACGTCAACGATGAATCCGGACAATAACAGCTTTATATACCCCTCAGTAAATTCAAGCTTTGTTTTTTCTGATGCGTTCCAAATGCCAAGTTTTATCAGTTATGGTAAGATTCGTGCGTCATGGGGTATTGTCGGTAACTATCCTGACATTTATAGTGCTAATATCGCTTACAACCAAAGCACTTTGGGTATTCAACAAGTCGGCGGACAGCCTGTTTTGTTCACGAATATTCCATCTTCTTTTGGTAATGACTTGATTCGTCCAGAGCAAAAAAACGAATATGAAATCGGTTTAGAAACCAGATTCTTTAAAAACCGACTCAGATTTGAAGCATCCTATTACAATGCACAAATTCAAGATCAAATATTGCCTTTAACCCTGCCTTCAACTACGGGAGCGAGTTCTGTATTGACAAATATCGGTACTTTAAGAAACAAAGGTGTTGAGCTATCATTAACAGGTACACCGATTAAGACATCCAGTTTCGAGTGGGAGATAGGCGTAAACTTCTCTAAAAACAGCAATACAGTCGAACAACTTGCCAATGGCGCAACCGAATTGTTACACGCTGATTATGACGGCAATGCCGCACAATTGAAGTCAGTCGTTGGTCAGCCAATGGGCGATATTTATGTGCATCCAGTTGCCAGACACAGCAACGGACAACAGATTATAAACCCTGATGGTCTCTACAAATTAGATGACAAGTTGGTTGTTGCTGGTAATGCAATGCCTAAAGCCGTCGGTGGTATCTTCAATTCATTTAATTTCAAAGGCATTACTTTGGACGTATTAACGGATTTCCGTTTCGGCGGATATGTGATGCCAACAGGTATCAACTGGATGATAAGCCGTGGTCTGCTTGAAGAAAGTACAAAATTCATGGATGCAGCGAGCGGTGGTTTGAGCTACTACGTTGCCAATGGCAAAGGTGTTGCAGCCACAGGTACATCAGGACCTAATGGTGAAAAAGTGTTTAATGATGGTATGTTGTTAGACGGTGTAACAAGCGCAGGCGAGAAAAATACCAATATCATATCACAAGCCTATTACTATTGGAATGTCTATAACTGGGGTGGTCCTCAATACAGTTCTTCGCGCTATGAGCTGTATGTTGTGAAAAACTCTTACATCAAGTTACGTGAATTGACTTTGGGCTACAATCTATCGCCTAAAATGGCTAAAAAGGTGGGTGCAAAAAAACTCAATGTCTCTGTTTACGGACGTAATTTGTTCTATTTCTACAGAACAATTAAGGATATGGATGCTGAACAATTGACAGCCGGTTCAAGATGGACGCAAACTGTTAACAACGCAGGTACAAACCCTTCAACACGCACAATGGGTGTGATGGTAAGAGCAAGTTTCTAATAGCTTAAATAAATTATTAAAATCATTAAAAGATAAAAATATGAAAACCAAAATATTAATGTTTTCAGTTGCCCTTGCCATCGCTTTTGCAGCATGTCAAAAGGCAGATTTTGCGGATAGTTATACAAATCCATCAAAAATTGCGGTATCAACAGTTGAGAAGCAGTTTACGGGGTTTCTCAACTCAAATAAGTGGTATGTCTTACCAGATTATTGGAATTATTTTGTTGTTTTGAGAATCACCCTCAATCGCTACAATCAAGCAGTGGGTTGGGTCAATTCATCAAACCAATATATTCCAGGTGCATCAGCTGTCAGCGATCGTTGGAATAATTATTACAGCTTTTTGGCTCAATTCCGCGAATTAGAAAAAATTAATGCGAAATTAAGTGCCGATGACCAAGCAGACAGACGTATTTACATGATTGCTGCAACGATGTATTTTTACGATCACACACAGAGAATTGTGGATTTACATGGCGATATTCCATGGTCAGAAGCAGGTAAATTGAGTACAAATGGTGGCGACTACAATGCTTCTTATCCTAAATACGATGCGGCAGAAGCGATTTATACCAAAATGCTCGATGATTTAAAGGCTTTCTCTGATGAGTTGAACAGTATAACAGTAAAAACAGGGATTCAAGCAGGCTTTAAAACGCAGGATTTTGTCAACAAAGGTGACCTCACGCTTTGGAAAAGATACTGTAACTCGTTGAGAATGAGAATGTTGACAAGGGTTTCAGGCGCAACAGCATTCCAAAGTCGTGCATCTTCTGAAATCGCCAGCATTTTAGGCGATGCGACTAAATACCCAGTCGTTTCACAAAATACAGAGAACATCCAAATCAATGTTTATGACATCAATACGGATATTCACGCTAAAAATTTCAGAACAGGCTTAGAAGATTGGGACGGCAATATTGCTGGAAAAGCGATGATTGACCACATGAAAAAAGGGGCGGATCCGCGCCTAAGAGCCATGTTTGAGCCAGGTCTTAAAGATACATTGAAAGTTTATAAAGGACTTGACCCGATGATTGATGCCGCAACTCAAACAGCTTTGATTGCAGGTGGTACTCTGACAATGTACAATCGGTCAACGTTGAGCCGCAACCAATTTTTCCCAGGTCAGTTAATCAATGCGGCGGAAGTTAGTTTTTTAGCGGCTGAATATTACCTCAAAGTGGGCAATGACGCATCGGCTAAAACCGCTTATGAAAGAGGCATCAAACAATCCATTGAGTATTATTACAAGTTAAGAACTCTTAGTAATGACAATACTTCGGGTGCGCTAACGCCGACAACAGACGCAGAAATCTTAGCATATACCAATAGCGTGGATGTAGCTTGGGCTACCAATTCTGATAAATTGAACCTAATCGCAACGCAAAAATGGATACATTTCAGTGTTGTTCAGGCTTATGACAGTTGGGCTGAACAAAGACGGCTTGATTTGCCAAAAGTCAGTTTCTGGACAGACGATGCCAATGC
>JAYTMI010001065.1:0-4783 GCA_043728625.1 Saprospiraceae bacterium
CTTTGAGCCGTAGCGAAGTCGAAAAATGGAAGTTGCAGTAGTGACACGCCTTTCTGCAAAATGGAATATGGATGTACAGTCCCGCCAAAGTAAATGTGAGTAGGTTGCTTTTAAAAAACATAAAGAACCGCTTTTTTACGCAATTCACTTAATTTTGGGCGAAATACTGAGGGGGTAGGCAAAAGGTTTTTTGCAGACAACTATTTCATCAAGTAACAACCGTTGATTATCAAATTTTTATAAAAATGAAAAAAGTCCTATTTATTGACCGCGATGGTACACTCATCATCGAACCACCTGTTGATTTCCAAATTGACTCGCTCGAAAAACTTGAATTTTATCCACACGTTTTTAAGTATTTGGGTAAAATCGCCGAAGAATTGGATTATGAATTGGTCATTGTTTCAAATCAAGACGGCTTAGGAACGCCCGCCAATGCGTGGGAAAGTTTTTTGCCACCGCATAACAAAATGCTCAAAGCCTTTGAAAATGAAGGCATTACGTTTGCCGAGGTGTACCTCGACCCCACTTTTGAGCATGAAAACGCACCCACTCGCAAACCGAGAACGGGTATGTTGACAAAATACCTCACTCCCACTTCGGGGGCTGGGGGGCTATATGATTTGGCAAATTCATTTGTTATTGGCGACCGTGTGACGGATATTCAATTAGCCCAAAACTTGGGTTGTAAAGGCATGTATTTATCTGATAATGATTTGAAAATCAAAGAATTAGGTCTTGAAAACGACTGCGCTTTGGTAACCGCACATTGGAAAGATATTTATGCATTTTTAAAACTCAATGACCGTACTGCAACCGTTCGTCGCACGACAAAAGAGACGGATATTTCCATTTATCTGAACCTCGATGGCACGGGTAAATCTGATATGAAAACAGGTTTGGGCTTTTTTGACCACATGCTCGACCAATTAGCACGTCATTCTGGCAGCGATTTGACGGTTCATGTAGAAGGCGATTTACATATTGACGAACACCACACGATTGAAGACACCGCATTGGCTTTAGGCGAAGCCTATTATATGGCGTTGGGTTCAAAATTGGGTATTGAACGTTATGGTTTTTGTTTGCCGATGGATGATTGTCTGTGTCAAGTTGCACTTGATTTTGGCGGTCGCCCGTGGTTGGTTTGGGAAGCCGATTTCAAACGTGAAAAGATAGGTGAAATGCCAACGGAAATGTTTTACCATTTTTTCAAATCCTTCAGCGATGCATCGCGCTGCAACCTCAATATTAAAGCAGAAGGTACGAATGAACACCATAAAATCGAAGCCATTTTCAAGACATTTGCGAAAGCCATTAAAATGGCGATTCGGCGCGATGTCAATAATATGCGTCTGCCTTCGACGAAGGGGGTTTTGTAAGTTTAAGTTCAAAATCAAAACTTTTCGCTCTTTGGCAGTTCTTGTTTTCTACAAAATTGCCAAAGAGCGGTCTTTATTATACGGCTTCGGAACATTTTTTTATCAAAATTTAAATATGAATCGTCTGTTTGAATATCCATACATTCATTTGATTCGATTTTGTCATTTGCCCATATACCCTAATATTATTTTATAAAAAAAAGCAAATCAACTGTAAGATTTGCTGAAGAACAAAAATAAGCATCAGATTGCAGATAACAATATATCCGAATTATATTTAGAAATCGTAAAGTTCGTTATCTTAAATTTTAAAATTAAGTTAAAAAACGAATTTTATTCGGTAGAACTGTTGTAGAATAGGGTGAGTGTCCTTACATTTGCTGCATCATGTTTAAAACGGCTACGTCATATTATCCTACCTTAACTTGCGAGCGTCAAATCCGACCGCTGCGACCGAGCCGTATTCCACCACGCATGTGCGTGTAAAAATACTCTTTCCCCGGCATGAGGCGTTCAAGGAACTTCGCCGTACAAATCTTTATAAGATATTAAGACACCAGATATTAAGATATTAAATGTACCGACAGAGTTGTCGTACACAGCATATCTCAAAATCTGTAAATGTCTTAAATCTTAATCTCTAAAGTCTTAAAATCCAAATTATATTGAAACAGACGTGACCTTACTGAGGGGTCTCTGTCTCCTACTGACAAACAATTAGGCATGGTGTTTTCTGTATTTTTGGACAAATAATTTTCTAATTCCCATTCATTTTCAAACAATTAAAAATCATTTTCAGATAAATGGAATTGACTCAAAATAGCACTCAACTGGATTTACGCATCGAAATAGGCAACGAATCACACGAAATATATGCTCAGGCGATTTGCGACTTGATTGAAGAATCTGCAAAAGTACGAGGTACTGGTATCGCCAAACGCGACCCGAATTATATCAAAAAGAAACTGGCAACGGGTCATGCCGTGATTGCTTTTGACGATTTACGAATGATTGGATTTTGTTATGTGGAATCGTGGAGTACTGCCCAATACGTCTCAAATTCGGGCTTAATCGTTGACCCTGAATACCGCAAGCATGGTTTGGCGCGCAAAATCAAAAAAGCGGCGTTCAACCTTGCCCGTGATTTATATCCTTCAGCTAAAGTTTTTGGCATCACAACAAGTGGTCCTGTGATGAAAATCAATACCGAACTTGGCTATATGCCCGTTCCGTTCAGCGAACTGACACAAGACGACCAATTTTGGAAAGGCTGTTCAAGCTGTCCAAATTACGCTATTTTGCAAGAGAAACAACGCAAAATGTGCCTGTGTACAGGTATGCTTGCGCCGTCGAAATTGGAAGAAATTGAGCGTAAAATGCGTTTCGATTTGACCAATCAAATCATTGTTGAGAATCAAAAGAACGGTAAAACGAATGGTTCTTCTTTTGATAAAGAGGAGGAGTATCGGGAGTTTAAGCCTGTGCGTTTTGCGACAGATTTTTTCTAAGTCATTGATATTCAAAAGATACCCCTCAGTATTTTTGAAAAAAACGAATGGATTGAGTAGTTTTGTCAAAATTTATAAAAATGACTTTTACTGATTTCTATGATGCCTTAGACAATGAATTGAACGAAGTGATTGCAGACAATCCACAGGATGTCCGTTTGCACAAAGGTGATGATTCGACTCGTAAGTCTTTTGCTTTTTTGATTTGGTTTTTGAAATTTTATGGCAAAAGACCTATTTACAATCTCAATATTACAGAAGGTGATGATGATACATCTTGTGATATTATTTTTTCAACTTTTGACAATATCGGAAAGAAGATAGTTTATGTCATTCAAGCAAAATGGAAATCGAAAAAGAATTGTACTGAAAAGTTAGATTCAACCGCTTTTAAAGCCACTTTGGATGATTTTAAATTAGTCTATTCAGGTCAAAAACAGTTTTCAAGTAAAAATGAAAATTTCAATCGGCAATATGAGGAACTCAAACAACATCTTGCCGCAAATGAATATGTTAAGTTTGTTTATTTGACGCTGTGTCAAACGAACCCCTCCGTATCAGAGAATGTGGAGCAATTTAAAAAGCAAAATGCGGACTTAGAAATTATTGATATTGAGCGTTTGAGAAGGGATTTTATTGAGATGCGTTACAAGCAAATTCAACCACAAAATCCACTCGAATATGATTATAATCCAGAAAATGAAGTTATTACATTAGCGATAGAACAGTTGGATATTGAAAAAAACTTTTTACAAGTTGATGCACCGTTTTTGTCTTATACTTTTTTAGTTCGCCCAAAAACGATTCATGATTTATTTGAAAAATATGGCTTTAAACTCTTTTTTTGGAATATTCGTAATCCATTAATTGCATCGAGTTATAATCATCAAATTGAACAATCTCTAAAAGATAGTTCTTCATTTTTTTGGTATTACAATAATGGTATAACGGCAATTACACAACGCTTGCCAAAGCGCATTAATACAACAGCAAAGCAAATAGAAATTACGGCATTGCAAATTATCAATGGTGCTCAAACCGTTTATTCTATCTATCAAGCCTATAAAAATGCACGAAATGGAGAAAAAAATGCAATAAATGATAATGCTTTAATCTCTTTTCGCTTAATTCAAGGCATCGGTAATAGAGATTTTGAATTAGATGTCACACGTTATAATAATCAACAAAATCCTACCGAACCGCGTGATTTTTGGGCAAATGACCCGGTTCAAGCGCGTTTGCAAAA
Organism: Saprospiraceae bacterium; assembly: GCA_043728625.1. GTDB lineage: Bacteria > Bacteroidota > Bacteroidia > Chitinophagales > Saprospiraceae > JAAFJT01. The sequence continues at coordinate 4,137 of JAYTMI010001065.1, forward strand.
TGAATCGTTTGCTACTAATTATTGGTATTCAATTCGGCGTGGAGAGTTTAGGGTTGTGCCTCCAAATGTAAGAGTCGTGTCAAGTGAGGATTTTATTAAAGCTTATATTGAATTTTGGAACGATGAAATGTATGTGGTTGATTCCGTCTTACTTTTACATGACAATATTTGGATTTCAAATGAACATAGAAATATATCTTGGACAGATAGAAAAGGGTTTTATGAAGATTTTTTTAATGAAAAATCAAAATTTGAAGATTTTTTAATCGCTTACCAAATTAAAGAAATCTACAACTCGTTGTTTTCTTCATCACATATTAATAATATCTCTACGACTAAAAGCTTAGATATTACAGCGTTGAAAGACGTAAAAAGAGTCTTAGAAAACATTTTTGAAGATAATTGGAGATCAATTACTTTATATAGAATAGCAAAGAATAATATAGAGTTTTTTTATTGTGTTTTTGCTTTTATCTTTACTAATAATATAAATTTTATTCTTAATCCAATTTCAGAAGAGGATATTCAGCAGATAGATTGGAAAAAAACTTTCTCTGATTGAGATTACTCCATTAAGGACATAAATCATTAATTACCAATAATTTATCAAACAAACTCATGTCTAAAAAAGTCGTTCTCGCCTATTC
>JAYTMI010001066.1:0-3970 GCA_043728625.1 Saprospiraceae bacterium
CCGTCGAAAGGGACCCCTCAGTACCATCGGCATATTTCACCCGAATATCCATGCAAAATGTCGGACGACCTCGCCATGGCGCTTTGTCAAAATACCAAACTGCCGTTGATTGATGATTGTACCAGCCATTGCCCAACAATACACCAACTGCATTTTTACCCTCTTGTAGTTGTTGCGTGATGTCGTGTGTCACGTACAACGTGCGCCTATCAAAGCGTGTGTACATCGGGTCAAGGCGATGATTGCTTATTTTTTGACCATTGATAGACAATTCGTACAAACCCGCCACAGCGATATAGGCTCTTGCCGAAACCACTTTTTTAGCAACAGAAAAGGTTTTTCTGAAATACGGCGCAACTTTATTTTGCACATCTCGTGAGTCGCTAATCCATGCGCCTTGCCAATTACTGGATTGCATCATACCCGTTTCAAAGGTCGAAATGGGTGCTTTCGTACTTATTTTATCCGTTTTATCCCATATCAAAACCTTCCAAAAATACTTGGTGAAAGGTTTTAATGCTTTGCCTTTATAAACCACTAATTGGTCATGAGAAACGGTTTTCCTCATTTGCCAAACATTGCCAATACCTTTCAAAACCTGCAAAGAATCCGTTCCAACGATGATTTTATACGCCGTTTGTTGCGCCGATACTGAGGGGTCATCCAAACGCCAAGACAAACGCGGATGAGCTGCATCAATGCCCAATGGATTGGTCAAATGCTCGCATTGTAGGTCTTTGGCATTGGCGAAAGCCTTGAAAGTAAAGAGCAATACGCTACAAAAAATACTTAGTTTTAAAAGGAATTGCGTTGGTTTCATTGAAAAATGATGTGGTTTTAGTTCTACTTTAGCACTTTGCAAATTGTGTTGTCACTACGTGACAAAGGAGGTTTGCCCTTCTATTTTTGTTACAAATATTTTGTCGCTAACGCGACATTTTAATATTCCTTATACCTAAAATGTCGCGTTAGCGACAACATATTTATAATAACCCCTTAAAATTGATTCTAATTGTCACGTAGTGACAACACAATTTGCAAAGTGCCAAAGTAGAATTAGAAAGTAATTTTAAATAAAGCAGCGTTTTTTAATTCAAAAACACTTCATCCACAAAAAACCATGCTTTATCACCCTTGCCAGGATGCCACGGCGGTAGTTTTTGTACCGATTTTCCTACTAATTTTAAAACGCTGACTTGCTGCGGCGCAAAGCTACATTCATAGCCTTTGGTCTTAAACTGTTCAATTTGAGTCGGTTGAGTCGGTGTAATTTTTTTTAAAAGCCTCAAATTGGACGGGTTGCTGCCGCCCCACACTTGCAATTCTTGAGCAGGCATAATATAACTGTTGATGAGAATCAAAGAATTAAACGTGACTTTTGAGAGCGTAATGGGTTTGTCGAAATACAAAAACGCTTCCATCGGATTTTCTTTAAAACCCAACCATTTGCCACTTTTGAAGTTAGAATCGCCCATTTTACCGTCAAATAGCAGCTTGCCTTTGCCTGAATATTGCGGATTCGGAGCTTGTGCAAACCGTACAGAATCAGCGACGAAACCCGCTTTGTAAAACTGTTGCGTCAAAGTATCGCTGCTCACCCAACCTTCCAAAAAGGCTTTTGCTTTCAAAGTCGTTGATTTATCAATCAGAATACCCCCCTCAGTATAAACGGATGATTTTAGGCTATCAGGCGCAGTGCCATCCAAAGTGTAACGAATGACCGCGCCTTTGACATAGTGTTTGAGCTCGATTTTCGTATTTTGCTGAAATACTTGTATTTCGTCGTTCTCCAAAATCGGTGCGCTCAATCGTGCCACCACCGTATCACCTCTAAAACCACTTTCGATAGCTATTTTTGGCAGTTTTGTTTTTAAATCTGCTAAATCATTGCCCGAAATAGCCGTATTCCAAACCTGTAAAGACGACAAATGCGGTAAATCTTTTAAAAACGATAAGTTTTCCTTTTTAACACCTGTTCCCGACAAAGACAATTGCCGTAATTCTTTGAGGTTTTTTAATTCATCTAAAGTCGCGCCTGTGATTTGAGTAAAAGACAAATTGAGTTTTCTCAAATTCGTAAACTGGGCTATTGTCTTTAAATCTTCATCTTTTACAGGCATTTTATTCAAACTTAAATGAACCAATTGCTCTTTAACTACTTGTAATTCAGTCAGTTGTGCGCTTTCGAAAAATGATGCACCGAAAAATTCAACGCCCACAGCAGGAGAATTGAGTGCCAATGGGTAAACAATACGGTAGTTGTTATTGAGCTTTTTTATCGTTGATTCATCCGCCGCTTTGAAGGTATAATTTTCGGTTTCGGACGGTTTCAAAAGGTTGGTTGCTAATATCCGCAAAGTATCCGTTTCAGCTAATTCGCTTACTTTTTTAGTGAAATTTGAACCGCTTTTTATCCAATGATACAAAATAGATTTTTCTTCATCTGTCAACTGCGGTTTTCCGATAGGCGACATGTGTTTTTTATCGTCCAAAGGTAAGTGAATACGCTGCATCATTAAGCCCAAATCCGCCGCTGCTAAATCCCATAATTTGCCATTTTTGCCACCTTTTTCAAGCAATTCGGGCGTTTCCATGACCAAATTGCCTTTCGCTTTTTTACTGTTGTGGCAACCCATGCACTTCTTTTCTAAAATAGGTTTTACCAAATCTGTGAACACCACAGCGTCTTCGAGCGACACCACTTTTTCGCCTTTTTTAGGGTTAAAAGGAGCTGTTAAAAAGCCTTCACCATGCGTGATATTCGCTCCTTGATGCCCTGCCAAAGTAATGGCAACAAGGCTAATTACGCTTGCTACAAGTGATAAATGCTTTGTTTGCCGCACGCTATTTCTAAACGCATACCACAAAATCGAGACCACTGACACCGCCACGCCCGTCCACTTGTGCCAAGCAATCGCATCGGCATTGTAGCTTTCTTCTTGTGATAAAAACAAGCCCATGAGAGCCGCCGTTGCAGCCGTAAATGCTGCGGATAGTAAAATCCAATCACCGATTTCGTTATTGGTTATTGGGTATTCGTTATTCGTTTTACCCCCCTCAGTATTTTCCCATTTTTTGCTTAGAAATAATTCCCAAACGGCTGCTATGACCAATAAAACAATTGGAAAATGTAGTAATAGAGGGTGCATTCTGCCTACGACTTGCAGCCAAATTGGGATTGCCAATGATTTTCCAAAAAGGACGAGGAAAAGCAATAAACAGTTGACACCGAAACTGATATTGTAGGTTATGTTCTTCGTTTTGTTCATTTTTAATATTTTTATCTACCACATAGGACACATTTGAACACATAGTTTTCTATGTGACCTAATGTGCCCTATGTGGTAGAAATCATTTTTCAATACACTTTTATTTCGTCAATAAATATCCAGCTTTTTCCACCTTTCCCTGCGTGCCAATCAGGAATTTGCTTCATCAAATAGAGTTGTACTTTAATTTTATCCGTTTTTATGCCCTTTTTTGCCTCCAATACTGAGGGGGTGTAAAAACTGCCATTTATGTTTTTACTTTGATTAAATACTTGATTATCAATGAGTTGAAACGATTGTATTTTATTATCGAAATAAAAAGCCTCGATACGTTCAGGTAAAAAAATCCAACTGCCATAGTCTTGTAAAAGATTCAACAATACCTTTTTGACCCTTTGTTTTTTGTTTAAATGCAAAACAATTTCCACTGTGTCCGTCTGAAAACCCAGCCATGTTTTGCTTGAGAGTGCCGCGACACCGCCTTGATTGTCTATCAAAGTTTTAGCCCCTGAACCCGCATATTTAGGATTTGGCGGCGTACACTCAATGGATTTTATGCCCAAACCGTCTTTGATAAAAGTCGCTTGAACGACATCAGACGGCTGATATATTTTGCTAAAAACCTTGGCTTTTACTGTTATAAAATTCTTTGTTATACTGAGGGGGGTACTATAAATCGGGTCATTTTCTGTCGGTTCTGT
>JAYTMI010001067.1:0-4514 GCA_043728625.1 Saprospiraceae bacterium
AAAAAGTAAAGGCATAAAAAAGGGAGACCACTGATTGGGCTGATTCGACAGATTTTCGCTGATTTTTCTTAGTTCCTTACAGGATGACAATAAAAAATCAGCGAAAATCTGTCGAATCAGTGTCATCTGTGGTCTCCTAAAAGAATCACAAAAGCTATTACTTTTCAGAATAAGTCTTCATATATTTCTCAAAAGTTTGCGTTTTAAAGGCTTCTTCTACCGTAAAACGCAATTCGGGGAGTAATTTTTCAGGCGTTTTGTAACCAGGAGAAATGGCAGTACGCTCAAACTTTTCGGTCAAATAAACAATACTTGGGTAGCCCATATTGCCATCGAGCAAGGCATAAGCCAATGTATGAACACCATTCCGTCCGCCACCTTTTTCAGGAGAAATAAAAACGAAATCTTTGTTGTCGAAACGAATGGTGTCGTGCCCTTCGGCATCGAGCTTAACGCAATAGTAATGTTTGTTGAGATAATCCGCAATGGTGTCATTCGTAAACGTTTGTTTATCCATGACTTTACACCAACCGCACCACGAAGTGTAAACGTCAACAAGTATCTTTTTCGGTTGCGTTTTATTGGCTTCGGTCGCTTCTTCCCACGACAACCATTTGATTTTCTCATCGGTATGACTTGGATTAGGCGTCGTTTGTTTGTATGTAAATGCCGCAATTGCGAAGCAACCCACAAGCATAAGGACAGGCAAAAGATTTTTTTTCATGTTCAAAACAGCGATTAAATGATGATAGAAAAGAATTTTACTGAGGGGGGAGGATTAGATTTTTACTCATTTTTGCAACAAAGTTACGTGGATATTTGTCAAGGTGTTTGGTAATTAAAACATCCTTAACAGCTAAAGTTCAAAAACAGTCAAAATAACCACCTAAAAACGTATAAATCTGTGAAAAAGAAAGTCGTTGTCGCCATTGGCGGCTCAAGTGGTGCCATTTACGCCAAAGTATTACTCGATAAATTGGCAGAACTCAAAAACCAAACCGAAGCGGTGGGTATCGTCATGAGTGACAATGCCCGCTACAATTGGCTGCATGAATTGGGCAGCGAAGGCTGGCGTGCTTATGATTTTTCCTTTTATGAAAAAATGGACTTCATGGCACCTTTCGCAAGCGGTTCAGCGCGCTACGATACAATGATAGTTTGTCCGTGTTCGATGGGTCTTTTGGCGCGTTTGGCAACAGGTATTTCAAACGATTTAGTGACGCGCGCTGCCGATGTCATGCTCAAAGAACGTCGTCGGCTTATCATTGTACCTCGAGAGACCCCCCTCAGTATTATTCACATAAACAACATGAAAACGCTGACTGAAGCGGGTGCCATTATATGCCCCGCCACGCCAAGTTTTTACAGCCGCCCTAAAACCTTAGAAGAAATAGCCGCAACGGTTGTTGACCGCATTTTGGATTTGGCAGGTTTTGATTTGGATACTTATCGGTGGAGTGAAAATAAGGGATAAATTGAGAAGTGATAAGTCAAAAGTGATAAGTGGTGTTACTTAACTTATCACTTTCAACTTTTCACTTCTCAATTTATCTCTTAAAAAGCCGCAAAGGGCATCCAAACCAAGGTTAAAATTCTGATTGTTATTGATAATCAAATCTGCATCCTGCATATACGGTTCGATGTATTTTTTGTAAGACGGCATCACATGGCGTTCATAGCGATATAGAACATCATCAATCGGATAACCCCGCTCTGCTTGGTCACGAAGGATTCTACGAATAATTTTTAAGTGGTCAGCCGCATAAAAAAACACTTTCATATCCAACAAACGATATATTTTTTTGTAGTGAAATACAAAAAGCCCTTCCACAATGACGATAGGTGCGGGTTTAAATATCTTTATAATCGGTTCTGCTTCTTTGTTATTAAAAACATATTCGACACGCTCAACAACCTCTCCATTGAGTAGTTTTTCAACGTCTGCATGAAATGCTTTTTTGTCAATAGATTTCGGTAAATCGAAATTATGAATGCCATTTTCATCCGTTTCCTGCTGATGTCTTGGAAAATAGTAATCGTCTTGCGAAATAATACACAAATCTTCTTCTGAGAACTGTTTTCTAATATCTTTGATAAAAGTCGTTTTGCCGCTACCCGAGCCGCCCGTAATGCCTATGATGAATGGTTTTTGCATATTTTTTTAATGATGAATGATGAAGTATGAATGATGAATATTACCCCCCTCAGTATTTTGAGGTAATAAACGTCAAATTTACAAACACAACAATATTTTTATTATTAAAAATCATTTTCTACATTTGACCGACATGTATAATGATGAATGATAAATGATGAAACCCAATCATTCATCATTCATCATTCATCATTTTTTATTCATCATTCATATTTCATATTTAAAATAATTATGGAAAGATTTACTGGTGTTTTCGGCATTTTGCTGATTCTGGGCATTGCGTATTTGATGTCGAACAACCGCAAAGCTATTAACTTTCGCACCGTTGGCATGGGCTTGTTGCTACAATTTGCATTAGCACTATTTATTTTAAAAACGGCTGTTGGCAAAGGTATTTTCAATACGATTGGCGGTGGCGTGACGAAAGTGATTGATTTTTCGCAAGAAGGCGCGGCTTTTGTTTTCGGTCCGCTTATCAATGTGCCTGCTGTTAGTAAGGCGTTTGGCGGCGCGGGTGGTTTCATTTTCTTCTTCAAAATCATTCCAACCATCTTGTTTGTGGCGGTTTTGGTCAATATTGGCTATCATTTTGGTATTATTCAACGTCTTGTACAGGTTTTAGCAAAAGGCTTATTTTGGCTGATGCGGGTGAGTGGGGCAGAGGCTTTGTCAAACATCGCCAGTGCTTTTGTCGGTCAAGTTGAAGCACAGATTATGATTCAACCATATCTGAAAGGTATGACTAAAAGTGAATTATTGGCTTCCATGTCAGGCAGTTTTGCGTGTATTTCAGGTGGCGTGATGGCAGCTTATATTGGTTTGGGCGTTCCTGCCGAGTACCTTTTGGCGGCAAGTATCATGGCAGCACCGGGCGCATTAGCCATTTCAAAAATCATTTATCCTGAAACAGAAGTATCGGAAACGTCGGGTACGGTGAGTATCGAAATCAAAAAAATACATTCCAACCTCATTGACGCTATTTCAGCAGGTTGCAGTGAAGGTCTGAAAATCGGCTTCAACGTAGCTGCCATGTTAATTGGCTTTTTAGCATTAATTGCTTTGATTAATTACGGTTTAAACGGTTTAGGCGGTCTTTGGGGCGACCCAAAATTCAGTCTTGATACGGTTTTGGGTTTCCTTTTTTCAGGTTTTGCTTGGTGCATGGGCGTACAATACGACGAAATTTTTCAAGCGGGTTCACTCATGGGAACAAAATTGGTTGCCAATGAATTTGTGGCTTACAACACGTTGTCTTCGTTTTTGCCGTCCACAGACCCCTCCGTAATCAAAGAAGTTGCACTCATAAACGGTCATGCCATGTCGGCTAAAACGATTGCAATTGTCAGTTTTGCCCTCTGTGGTTTTGCCAATTTTGGTTCATTGGGTATTCAAATTGGTGGCATCGGCGCATTAGAACCAAGCCGTCGTGCCGATTTAACAAAAATCGTTTTTCGTGCTTTGATTGCAGGGACTTTGGCATCTTATATGTCGGCGACTTTGGCGGGTATATTGCTGTAAAGTGTTGATATATAGATAACTGTGACAATATTTTTCTTAAGATAGATACCACAGCATTCTAAAATACTGAGGGGTACGATTATTGTAATTAAAAAACGAGTGACATAATATGCTCACTCGTTTTTTAAATTTATAGGAAAAACATCAATTTGTCTATGTGCAAAAAAAAGCCAAACTTTGCGCTTTGATTTATTAACAGAACTTGTAACGACTCATGGGAAAACAACTTATTTGGATATGCGCTTTCCTCGCTTTAGCTTTTTGGGGTGACCGTTTGGTCGGCTCTTCTCTACATGATTTAACAAAAACAAGTCAATTTCGTTACTCTCGACTGTATAATTCAAACGAAACGGCGGATATTCTTTTCGTCGGTAACTCACGTGGTCTCACCTTTTATCAACCCGAAGTGGAGCGATTGACAGGTCAAAAAACGATGAACTTGAGCTATAACGGGATGCCTGCCGACCTCGCAAAGACGCTTGTGATGGACTACCTTGACCGTCATGTGCCGCCAAAAGTGATGGTGGTTGACGTGACGCTGTGTGACCGCTACAATGAATCTTTGAAAACGAGTATGAATTTATATGTGCCATATTCAAGGCGTATGGGCGATTTAATAAAAAATTCTGTATCCATAAATTTAAAAAACCCCAATTCTGTGGAAGTAGATACAACGGACGCTTATGCAGGGCGTAAAGTCTATTATGGTGGCAAATTGTCGTTGTTGTTTCAACATAATTCAGAGATATTTCAACGTGTTTTGTATCATCGCAACAAGCTGGATGAGGATTGGATAGTTGACCGCGTTATCAGCGAATCGGCGACAAAAGACACGGCATTT
>JAYTMI010001068.1:0-3845 GCA_043728625.1 Saprospiraceae bacterium
TGAAGAAAAAATACCCCGTTTTGCTTCTGAGTACGGTTTTCAGTCCTTTCCTAATTGGAAAACGATTGAAAGTTTTACGCAGCCAGAAGACCTCAAATTAGAATCAGAAGTCATGTTGGCACATCAAAAGCACCCAAAGGGCAATGCTTTGATGAAAAGATACATGGACAGAGGTTTTCGCACGCCTAAGACTTTCGAGGACTTTGTGTATGTCAGTCAGCTCGTTCAAGCAGATGGTATTCGTAGAGCGATTGAAGCGCAACGTCGTTCCATGCCGACTTGCATGGGCAGTTTGTATTGGCAATTGAATGATGTGTGGCAGGGTGCTTCATGGTCGAGTATTGACAATTTTGGTAGGTGGAAAGCCTTGCAATATGCTGCACGCGATGCATATGCCAATGTATTGGTTTCACCCATTTCGAAAAAAGATGTCCTAGAAATTCACATTGTCAATGACCAATTGACAAGTTTTGAAGGTGAATTATTTGTGCAAATGATTGATTTTCAAGGGCGTACCATTTTTATAGATGGTCGTTATGTGAACATTAATGCGAATGCGTCGGCTGTTTTTTATGAAAATAAAGTTAAAAGTCTTCTTCAAAATGAGAACCCAAAGACCAGTTTAGCATTGATTACTTTTCGTCCAAAGGGTAAGCCTGCCTTTTCTCGCACCTATTATTTTGCTCAACCTAAAGACTTAGTTTTGGAAAAAAATGTAGCCATTATCAAAGAAATAACGACTGTTGAAGGTGGCTATAATATCCATTTGACAGCGCCTTCGTTGTTAAAAAATGTTTGTTTGAGTCTTGATACTGAGGGGGTATTTTCTGACAACTATTTTGATATAGTGCCAACGAAGACTTACAATGTTTTTTTGAAAACCAAAGCAATGCTTGAAGAAGTAGTTAAAGGCTTGAAAATCAAGTCTTTGGTTGATACTTATTGAGTCAGACTGAACTAATTGGAATATAAAAGTAAAGCCTTTATTGCGTTGATTGACGCATCAAAGGCTTTACTTTTTAAGTGTTTTTGTCGTACGAAATCATTATTCGATGCCTAGCTCATCTAAAATTTGTCTAACTCGTTCTGGTAACAACTTGACAATTCGAGCAATAATTTCGATGGACATCCCTTCAAGTCTTGCATTGTGAATAACATCGATTTTTTCTTTTTCGATACCTTTTTTGATACCTTTTTCAATACCTTTTACAGCACCATCTTCAGTGCCTTTAATGTACAGAGAATCTGTATGTATATCATAAGTAATAGGCATGTCTTCAACTATTTTAATTGTTAAATTTTCAATTTTTCTAAGTCGTGATAAAACGACGAGTTGCTTGATGTATTTTGATAATTCACTTTTGTTTTGACAAAAAGTTTTTAATTGTCGAATGATTAATCGTAAAATACTTTCGGCTTTTTCAGGTGGATAATCTGCCAATATGGCTAAAATTATCACATCGGGTACTTGGGATTGCAGAAGTTTTTGGTGGTCAAAAGCATGAATATCAATCATGTCGAAACCCCTATAGACTTCATTTTCAGCCAATTGTGTAGGCATTGTAGGTTTATTGATTCCTAAATATATCACAATATGCCGAATTTCTATTTTCCTTAGATTCAAAGCAATACCATGATATTCTGCTTTTCGATATACCATATCATGTTCATCTTCGGTTTGAAACTCAAGGTGTAAAAGAAAACAGTCGCCTTCTTCGGTTTCCACCTCATAGAAAAAATCCATCTCTCTTTCGAGTGTGGTTTGAAGTTTGGCTTTAAAAGGCTTAAAAGATTTAATTTTAATGCCTAAACGTCGTTCAACAAGAGGTAAAAATATGGCTTCTGCATCTTCTTTAAAAATTTTGTCATAAAGATTGCCTTCATATTTCTTTTTCGCTGAATCAATCTTTTGTTTCGGTTTTGTTCGTTTTTTAGCCATAATGTTGATAATGATAGCGTTGTTTTCTGATGTAGTTCCTTACAAAGTTAGAAACATTTTGGGAATGTGCCTAAAAAAATATCGAAAATAAAAAGCCCCCCTCAGTAGAAAGATGCTGAGAAGGGGAAAGTTATTGATTTTGATTCACATTACATAATGGATATTAGCAACTCAACCACACCAAACTGATGTCCTCAGGTGCTTTTATTCTGTCTGCCACACGCATATAACGGTCTGCAAGTTTTGACAAATAAACTTGTGCTTTTGCGGCGGCTCCGTTCAATCCAGTGATGCTTTCGATTTTCCAAAACTCAACCAAATGCTCAATGATTTTGGCATAATCCCAAGCCGTATAAATGCCGATTTTTTGAGTAATGGCTGCATAACGGGCAAAAATATTGTCCTCATTACCTTTATCTATCAAAACAGCGGGCATAGCAATCTGTTTACGCATCATTTTTTCAAATGCTAACATAGCGCCGTTGGGGTCAATATCAAATATCTGACGCATGAAAGTTTTATAGGCTCTTTCATGTCTGGCTTCATCGCCTGAAATCGTCGTACATATACGTGACAAAACAGAATCGCCCGCTTTTTCGGCTAATTTAGCAGTGTTGAGGTGTGAAATTTTCGTTGCACGTTCTTGAAAAGAGGTATAAACCATGGCTTGATAAGGGTCATGGTCAGTATTTGCATCAAAGCCATTGGTGATAAGGGTTTGGATGGTCTGCTCAACTTTACGCATATCGGCACGCCCTGACAAATACAGGTATTTATTCAACAAATCACCGTGACGATTTTCTTCTGAAGTCCATTGTCTTGACCACGTGACCCAAGGGTTTTCACTCGTCAATTTTCGCATTGGATTTATACCTTCGACAAGGTTGAAATAGGTCTGATAACTCGGCAGTGCTTCCTCTGTTATCATATTGCCAATTAACGAAACAATGACTTCATCGGGAATGCCTGCTGTTCTTTCCCGCAATTGACGAACTTGTTCAAGTGCATCTTCTTGGCTCATGTCGGGCAGAAAATCAGTCGGTTGCCAACAGGTTTTGATATCTACAAGCAAGTTATCAATGGCTGTACGCACGAATGGCTCGATTTGACTGATAACTTCTAAATTTTTTGATACCTCATTTGTGAGGATTGGCGTATTTAGTGTTGTCATTTTTTTAAGTTTTTAAGTTGTAATGAACATTATGATTGGAAAGCTGCTTGTAAGTTCCATAATTTGTAGAGAAAAGTCAAACTATTAAACAAAAATTGTTGCGGTAAGTTTTTAGGCTTACCACAACTTCTGTTGAAAAGGGTGTAATATAGTTAATCGAGATTGGGGTTTGGGTCGAAAGTTTGATAATTAATTGGGTTTTAATTGCTTACGAATAGACAAATGATGATGATTTCTTTATATTCTATATGATATTTATGATAAACTTCAATCAATTTAGCGAATTTTCGTTTTCTTAAACTGTTAAAATTACAAAGGCAAAAAACAGGTTTTATACTGCTTTTTGCCTTTTTTCTGCAAATATACTGAGGGGGTAAATTACAAAATTCCATTTGTACAAATTGAATTTTGTAATCAAACTCTTTTCTGAACCATCGCCGTCAATTCAGCTTCTGAAACCAATTTATTGCCCACATATGCTTTACCGTGCATCAAAGCAATGCCTCGACGCATGGGATTGATTAAATCAAGACGGATGATTAATGTGTCGCCTGGAACAACTTTATGTTTGAAGCGGCAATTATCAATTTTTAAAAAATAAGTATCCCAAATTTCATCATCGGCTGTATCCCGTAGAATAAAAATACCACCTGTTTGCGCCATCGCTTCTATCTGTAAAACGCCTGGCATAACAGGGTTTCCTGGGAAATGACCTTGAAAATAAGGTTCATTCAT
>JAYTMI010001069.1:0-2570 GCA_043728625.1 Saprospiraceae bacterium
GACAGCAGCATTATCGTTGACAGACATCATCAATTTGGTCAACCTGTTATTGAAGGCACGAATGTGTGTGCAAAGGTTGTTCATTCACTCTATTCGGCAGGAGATAGTGTCGAAATGCTTAGTGAATTGTATAGTTTAACCTCAAAACAGGTCAATGATGCCATCCTTTTTTATGCTCAGGCTGCTTAGTTATGAATATATACCTTGATGAAAACCTCTCCGAATACGTTGCAGATGCACTCAATTCTTTGTGCAAAGGTCATTTCAGAGATATAGAAGTCTTTTCGACAAAGCGAGCTTTTGGGAAAGGCGTTTTAGATGAAGATTTGATTCCTCAAATTGGTGAGCAAGAAGGCATCTTAATCACTCGTGATGTCGCTATTCATAGAACCCGAAGCCAATATGAATTATGCAAAGCATACAATCTCGGCATTTGGTTTTTACCTCAAACACAAGTTTCGCATTGGCAATTAGTCAAACTTTTGATTATTCATTGGGACGAAATCGTTGAGACTTCTCAAAAATCCAGAAAACCTTTCGCTTATAAACTCAAAATGAAAGGGAAACCTGAAAAGATGTAATTATTTCGATGGATTTAGTACCTTCATCAAACCCTCCAAATGTGTATCGCTAACAGGTACATGATTTTCACCAATCGTAATGCTTTGGCTACGAATAGATTCTATTTTGTCAAGGTTGACAATGAACGATTTATGAACGCGCATAAAATTTTTTGAGGGCAATTTTTCTTCAATACTTTTTAAAGTGCTTTTGGTCAAAATAGGCTTTTTAGCGGTTGTGAGAAAGATTTTGACATAATCTTTCATGCTTTCTACGTGCGAAATGTCCTTAATGGGGATTTTTACAAGGGAATATTCGACATTTACAAAGAAATAATCAGGTGTTGATTCTTCTTCTTTGGATAAAACAGGGTCTAATACTGAGGGGGGGGCAGACACAGCTAAAAGTTTCTGTTTTTCTTCCAACGCCTTATAAGCGGCTTTCGTAAAACGCTCCATACTGACGGGCTTCATCAAGTAGTCCACCACATCTAAATCATAACTTTCGACCGCATAATTAGCATAAGCCGTCACGAAAATGACCATCGGTTTTTCTCGAAGGCTTTGCAAAAATTTCGTACCCAACATGCCTGGCATCTGAATATCTAAAAACATCAAGTCAATGTGTTGCTCTTGAAGCACTTGCATCGCTTCAAAAGGGTTTTTGGACATCGCCACGAGTTCTAAAAAAGGCACTTGGCGGATGTTTTCTTCCAACAGTTTACGTGCCATGCTTTCGTCATCAACGATGAGGCATTTGAGTATCATCTTATTCGTTTATAAAAGTTAAATGCAAATTGACTATAAACCACCCATCTTTGTCTTGTATGTCTAAATGATGTGCATTTGGGTACAATAATTCCAAACGGCGATTCACATTTTTAAGTCCTATACCTGAACTATGGTCTTTATCCTCTCTTGTCTCAGGTGCAATTTTATTTTTAACTGAGAAAAACAACTCTTTTTCTGTTGTTTTCAACGACACATCAATAACAGGATTCAATACCATACCGACCCCATGTTTGAACGCATTTTCTACAAACGGAATCATCAGCATCGGTTCAATAATCTGACTCGTCGCCTCCCCCTCAGTATTTAAGTTGATTTCGACATCTTCCTCAAAGCGGACTTTCTGCAATTCTATGTAATTTTTCAAGTAACTCAACTCTTTTTCTAAGGGAATCTGTGCATTTTCCGATTCATACAACATATAACGCATCAGTTCCGACAATTTAATCGTCACAGGCTCTGCCAAATCAGATTTTGAACGAATGAGGTAAACGATGCTGTTCAGAATATTAAAAATAAAATGCGGGCTGATTTGAGAGCGCAAAAACGACAATTCAGACTGTAAACGTTCCTGTTGCTTCTCTAATTTAAGGTTTTCTTCCTTGACAAAATAGTTGAACAAACCATAACCTGTACTGATGGCAGCGACAAAAATAATAGGGATTAAACTCCAATGAGGATTGCCTTTGCGTTTTTCATCCATATCGAGAAAAGTTTTTACCCCTTCTCTAACAAAATTATGGAAAATGGTAAAAAAAACGATACTCAATATAAGCAGCCAAAAGTAAGTTGTTGTGCCTTTTTTTTGCAAAATTTTAGGAATTAACCAATGCGTATTGAGAAAAAACAAAGGAATATGTGTCAATATTATAAGTGATAGCATGAGAATTGCACGGTTATACAATTCCTCATCGCGGACATTTAATAAGGGTAAATAGAGCCAAATACCCCATAGACATACATGAAATATGACCGTTTTATATTTATCAGAAATGATATTTTTCATCAAAAGTGTATTGTTTTATAAAATTTCTTTTAGACAAAAGTACGGTTCTATTCGATATATTGCGCTATCAGCCGACGAAAAGGGCAATTTAGGCGATGAAATGTCCAAGTCAATAGTCAATCATTAGTCATTGGTCAATAGTCATTAATAAATGACTATTGACCAATGACCAGTTTTTTTTACCTTTGCGGGGCGTGTCAAAATGTCAGTCAAAA
>JAYTMI010001070.1:0-1694 GCA_043728625.1 Saprospiraceae bacterium
TGGCTATTGTTAAAAAAATTATGGACTTACACGGCAGTGAGATTTTTGTGGAAAGTAACGATGGTCTAACTTCATTTTCCTTTTCATTACCGATTTACAAATAAGGATTGTTATTTCTTCAAAATCCTAAATTCAACCCGGCGATTCATCTGACGTGTTTCCTCTGTATCATTCGACGCAATCGGCTGTTTATCGCCAAAACCATTTGAGCGAAGGCGGCGAGACGAAATACCATTGTGAATTAAATACTCAATAACCATAGCTGCACGACGACGACTTAATGCTAGATTGTAAACAGAATCCCCTACCTTGTCTGTATGACCGATGATTTCTATTTCGAGATTAGGGTTTTCTCTCAAAATACCGACCAATTTATCGAGTTCCACATTCGAGCGTGGCAATAAATCAGATTTATCACTGTCAAAATAAATATCTTTTAGACGTACCGTTTTGCCAATTTCAAGCCTTACCCGCGTTAAATCATCGTCTTTTATAGGTACGGGCATGATAGGCTCTGTTTTTTTAAGGCTCACATCGTCCAGATAATAATAGGCGAAATTCAGATTAGATACTGAGGGGGGAGGCATAATCGTCGTCTCTTCATCTGAATTGAAATTACCAATAATGAGCCACTCTGCCTCCGATGTAGCCGCGAATTTCAAGGTTATTTTATACCATCCTTTAGGTTTAGCGTCAATAACTTTTTTAAAGGAAACGGTCGGTTTTACTGTAATACGCTCTTCTCCGACAACGTTAAGGCGAGAGTTCGATAAAAAAGCACCTAAGTTATTGATTCTCAAACCAGCTTCAAGGCTAGCGACCCACACTTCAAAAACATAGTTTTGCCCTACAACCAAAGGCTCTTTTAATTGAATCTGAACATACTCCCGACAATGCGGCTTACCATTTGAGCAGCCATAGACCGTAATGCCCGCCATACATTGCCCGCTATGAGGGGTCTGTCTGCCAAACCCTTTTTCTGCCCAACTCGACGGAACCCTCACACTAGAGCCGTAAGCATCGGGGGAAGCCGTGGTCGGCGATGACCAATATTTGACAACATCATCGAAATCAGAACCTTTGTAGTACCAACCGATAGGAAAGCCGTCAAATTCCTCGAATCCGGGATTAGGAATAAGGTTGTCTTGCCCTATCTCAGATTGAGCAAAAAAAAAGATTGAGCTATTAAAAAAAAAGATAAGTGTAAAAGTTTGACGCATGACTTTTCAAATTTACTGGCTAATTAGGTTTTATTGACACAACGAAAAGTCATACGGCTTTATGGTGTTTTTGATACTTAATTTTTTACTTTTTTCCCAATCGAGTCACACCCTCCAAAGCCTTATCATAATCCGACTTGAACTCTAATGCCTGTTCGTAGTCCTTTAAAGCAGCTACTTTATCACCTTTTTTTTCTGAAACCATTCCTCGATAGTAATAAGCTTTGTAAGAAGTTGGCGACTCTTTTATGCACAAATCGAAGTGAAAATGTGCTTTTTCTAAGTCATTTTGTTCAAAATACAAATAACCTAAGTTAAAAATAGCCGCTTCATAGTGTTGGTCATGCAAAATAATTTTACGATAAATATCTATCGCTTCTTGCGGTTTTTTATTTGATTGCAAATAAAACGCCTTGCCCATCAAAGCATTAACATCAAGCGAATCTTTCAACAACACATTATCAAAATATTTCA
>JAYTMI010001071.1:0-2530 GCA_043728625.1 Saprospiraceae bacterium
GAACTTATGTGTAATCAATGTCATTTCTTTAAATATTTAAAAAAATACTGGTGAAAAGATTCGTTTTTGTTCTCCTTGCGCATGCATTTACAAGCCTTATTTTTGGTCAAAACAAAAAAATTAACCGTCAAGCTGTCGTGCAAAGGCATACAGTCGTTTTGACCAAAGCCGATTCGCTGTCCTCTCTTTCAGTTGGCAACGGCACTTTTTGCTTTACGGCGGACGTGACGGGTTTGCAAACTTTTCCAAATGAATACGCAAAAGGTGTTCCCCTTGGTACACAATCGGAGTGGGGTTGGCACAGCTTCCCAAATACTGAGGGGTATAAAATCGAGGAAAGTTTTATGGATTATGATGTGCATGGACGCAAAGTGCCTTATGCCGTTCAAACAGCGAAAGAGGAACGTAATAAATTGGCTGCCAACTACATACGTCAAAATCCACATCGTTTGCAATTGGGTAATTTAGGGTTTGATTTAAGAAAAAAAGACTTGTCAATCGTCCAATTGGCAGACATTAAAGACGTGCATCAAACACTCGATATGTGGACAGGTGAACTGAAAAGCCATTTTACAATCGAAGGTGAAACGGTTGATGTTTCAACTTTTTGTCATCAAGAACAAGATATCATTTCAGTAAAAGTCAAATCAAAATTGCTTCGAACAGGGCAAATTAAAATCTGTTTACGCTTTCCATATCCAACAGATAAGTTTTTAGATGAAGGAAATAATTGGGGTGATGAGGATAAGCATCAATCAAGTATTTTAAAATCAATTGATAATCATGTACTTATTGAACATCAATTAGACACTACGAGCTATCATGTAATGTTAAATTGGGATAAAAATGAGTCGGTTATCTCCGAGAAACAAAAGCATTATTTTGTTTTGACCCCCTCAGTATTGAGCGATATTTTTGAGTTAAATGCAGAATTTGTATCTCATTCTTTGACTCATTGGTCGCCTAATTTTAATGAAACCCAAAAGAATAATATAGAAAAATGGCAAGCCTTCTGGAAAAGCGGCGGAGCAATAGACTTTTCACAAACCAAAGACCCACGAGCATTTGAAATAGAACGCCGCGTTATTTTGTCTGAATATCTCACCAAAATACAATGCACAGGCACAACACCGCCACAGGAAACAGGCTTGACTTATAACTCGTGGTTTGGCAAACCGCATCTCGAAATGCACTGGTGGCACGCCGTTCATTTTGCACAATGGGGTAGAATACCATTGATGGAAAAGAGTTTAGATTGGTATAAAAAAACAGAACATGAAGCACGCAATATTGCCAAACGACAAGGTTATGACGGTGTGCGTTGGCAAAAAATGACTGACCCAGAGGGTCGGGAAACGCCTTCGTCGGTTGGGGCGTTTTTGATATGGCAACAGCCGCATTTTATTTACTTCGCCGAGCAAGCCTATCAAGTGCATCCAAACAAGAAAACGCTGAAACGTTACAGCGATTTGGTCTTCAAAACAGCCGATTTTATGGCTTCTTACGCCTATTTTGATTCTATTCGAGGGCGTTACATATTGGGTCCCGTATTGATTCCTGCCCAAGAATCGCATAAAGCAGAAGAGACTTTTAACCCAACTTATGAACTTGCTTACTGGTATTGGGCATTGTCAACGGCTCAAAAATGGTTGGAACGAATGGACTATAAACGCGATAAAAAGTATGACGATGTGCTGGCAAAACTCTCAAAACTGCCCGTTGCAGATGGCGTTTATCTCGCAACTGAAAACGCCACAGACAGTTATACAAATGAAAAAATGCTCATTGACCACCCCTCAGTATTGGGGGCGTTTGGGATGCTGCCCAAAACGCCTTTGCTCGATACGGCAACGATGCACCGCACTTTTGATAAAATTTGGAAAACGTGGCATTGGGAACACACGTGGGGTTGGGATTTTCCAATGACGGCTATGACGGCGACTCGTTTACACTTGCCCGAAAAAGCCATTGATGCTTTGTTGATGCCGATTCAAACGAATACCTATTTGCCGAATGGACACAACTACCAAAATGAGCGTTTGCGCTTGTATTTGCCCGGCAATGGTGGCGTTTTATCGGCTGTTGCGTTGATGTGTACTGAGGGGGGCTTTCCTGCAGGTTGGAAAGTGAAGTGGGAAGGGTTAAAGGAAATTAAGTAGAATATCACGTTCTATGGGTAAAATATGATATTTTGATTTTTGTGTTAAATTAAAAACAATGCGTCCATACCTAATTTTTACGTTTTTTCTAATCTGTATTTGTCCTATTTTTGCTCAAAAACAGTTCAATGTCAAGAGCATAGATGTCGGTTTAGGTTGGGCAAATAATTCTATTAATACTGTCGTTTTTAGGAAAAATGCCTTAGTTTCCTATAAAAACTGGCAATTTATCGCCTATTATGACTCAAACAGTTATGTTGTTTTAGGTAAAAGAAAACTGAAAAGTAGCCATTGGCAACTGCAAAAAACGGCTTTCAAAGGTCATACAAACGATGCACACAATACCATCAGCATCATGGTTGATGGCGATG
>JAYTMI010001072.1:0-9356 GCA_043728625.1 Saprospiraceae bacterium
AATTAGAATTAAGGTTTTTAACTAGTTTTGTTATTTATTTCATTTATAAAAAACACATTGTCAATGCCTTTTCAGCGTAGTTTTCAAGTTGGCGGCAAACCCAACAATCCATTTGGTTCGATTCTTTCGCTGCTGATTATTATCGGCATTTTTGTTTTATTATTCTTTGTGGTGTCAGGTTTTATCAAACTCCTATACCTCGTTGCGCCCGTGTTGCTCATTGCCACGCTGCTCATTAACTATCGCCTTGTTGCCGACTATGTTCTCGGCGTTTTTGAAACTTTTCAAACCGATATTCTGATGGGTATCGTCAAAGTGCTGTTTTCGGTTTTTTGTTATCCTTTTGTCATCGGTTGGTTATTTGCAAAAGCGATGTTTTATAGGAAAGTCACAAAATTGCAAAAAGATTTAGAGCAACAAATGGGCACATTGAATGAAACACACCAAAATACACAATTCACTGAATATGAAGAAATTAGCTCTGATTTAAATACTGATGAAGCACCTGAAAAACCAATTATTATCGAGTTACCGAAACCCCAAGACCCGTTAAAAGACGATTTTGACCAACTTTTCAAATAATTATTTTTAGTGCTTAGAAGTTCTAAAAACTAAAAAATCAACAACGCCTTTGTGTTTTATACGCTCTACTGGGCAGTTTCACTGCTCTTAACCTGCTTCTATACTGCCTTCATTGTTTTGTATGCAAAATGTTGGAAAAGTCTCTCTTTTTTCCAATCTACTGAGGGGTATCTGCCGCAAACAGTCATTTCTGTTCTCATTCCTGCCCGCAACGAACAGGATAATATCATTGATTGTCTTAATGCAATTGTCGCAGGCAATTATCCACAAACGCTTTTTGAAATTGTTGTCATTGACGATCATTCCGACGATAAGACCCCTCAGTATGTCCTCGATTTTGCAGCAACACATCACAATATTCGTCTCGTCGAATTGAAAAACTATGTGAAACTATGTGAAAATCAACCTTTTAAAAAACGAGCTATCGAAGCGGCTATTGGCGAAGCCAAAGGAGAACTCATCGTTACAACAGATGCAGATTGCCTTGCACAACCCAATTGGCTCAATCTTTTAGCTGAATATTATGAAAAAACAGGCAAACAGTTCATCGCTGCGCCCGTCAATTTCCATGAAGAAAAAACCTATTTCGAGCGTTTTCAATCTCTTGATTACATCGGTATGATGGGCGTAACAGGCGCAGGTGTCGAAGGCAAATTCACAAATATGTGCAATGGTGCAAACTTAGCCTATCAGAAAAAATTGTTTTACGAAGTCGGTGGTTTCAAGGGCATTGACCACGTAGCAAGCGGCGACGATATGTTGTTGATGCAAAAAATTGCTCGATTTCACCCTGATTCTCTTGGTTTTTTAAAAAATCTAGAAGCTACGGTCTATACAAAAGCCAAAGCCACAATTGCAGATTTTCTAAGTCAACGCCTACGTTGGGCTTCAAAATCGTCGAGTTATACCGAGTTCTTTACAGTCTTTCAATTAGCAACTGTCTTTGTTTTTTGTTGGAACATTTTTATAAGCCTTTGCTTATCAATATTTTACGATACATCGTTTATCGCTATTTTTGTCCTCCAATTTGCCATAAAAACAATAGCCGACTATTTTTTCCTCAACATGATGTCCCGTTTTTTCAATCGCACCGATTTGATGCGCCCGTTTTTGACCCCTCAGTATATTCACATCTTATACATCATCGTCGTCGGTTCACTCGCCAATTTTAAAAAAACATATACATGGAAAGGACGAAAAGTTAGATGATATTGGGTAATAGTGAATGGTGAATAATTTAATGGTGAATAATTCACCATTAATATAAAGTTTTGTCTTGTTTACTTTGCCATTCTTGAAAGGCAGCTAATCCTTCTTCGCGTAAAAGTGGCTGAATTGGGATATGCCTTTCCGACATCGGTTTTGTCAATTCACCATATAAAAAATCATCATCAAAATCAATCGCAGCCGCATCTTCGCGGGTGCAAGCATAGACAATACGGTCAGGTCGCGCCCAATAAATAGCACCGAGACACATCGGACAAGGTTCGCAAGACGTGTAAACAACACATCCTTCCAATTGAAAATGCTGAATATTGTGGCAAGCATCGCGAATAGCTGTCACTTCGGCATGGGCTGTCGGGTCATTATTCATCAAAACACGGTTGTTGCCACGCCCAATGATTTCGCCATTTTTCACAATGACGCAGCCGAAAGGACCGCCTTCGCCTTTTCTCATGCCTTCAAATGATTGGGCGATGGCTTCGCGCATAAAGATTTTATCTTGTTCTGTCATTTTTCTAATGCTTGGTTGTTTGTTGTTGAATGAATAAAATCACTACAAACATAAAGACTATTTGAACAATATAGCCAATTGGTATTAAAAGTTAATGCTATCATTGAAATTCTTATTTTGTAAGCACCCCTCAGTATTTTTGAAAAAACAGTCTCCTTTTTCAGAAGTCAAAGCAGTATTATTAGTAAAAAAATAATTTTTCTTTCGTACTTTTAAACCTAATCTAATTTCAAATGAAAGTCAATACGCAACTCTTCTGCGCTTATGTTCGTGAAGATATCATTGATTAAAAATTAAGATACTTTAAAAATGAAAAGAAAAGACTTCCTAAAAGGCATTGGTTTAGCAGGTGTCGGAACCGTATTAGCACCGCAACAAACACTTGCCAATGCACAAAAATCTGCCGGCGGTCCTTTGGTTTGCACACTCATTCAATCTGAAACCGAAGGACCTTTTCCTTTGGATTTGACTGAAAATGCTACTTTTTTCCGCAAAGCGGTCAATGAAACCAAGACAGGTGTGCCGTTGAACGTCAAACTTAAAATCATTGGTTCGACCAACTGCTTGCCGATGAAAAACGTCCGTGTCAATATTTGGCATTGCGACAAAGACGGTGTTTATTCAGGCTATAACAACAGCATGAATTTGGGAACAATCGGCTCAACTTATTGCCGCGGCTATCAATTTACGGATGCCAATGGTATTGCAGAGATGACCACCATTTTTCCAGGCTGGTACAATGGTCGTATTTGCCACATTCACTTCAAGGTGACTGTTAGTACATCGTATGCGGCTGTTTCTCAATTGACCTTTCCGATAGCCGCCAAAAATGCGCTTTATGCCGCAAGTCCCACATTATATCCAAAAGGGGCTGACCCTGCGACATTTGCAGGGGACAATGTTTTTTCTGATGGTGTGACTTTTCAGACTGCGACACTCACTCAAAATGCGGCGGGCGGTTACGATACTTACTTGGAAGTCACCGTCAATGGCACAGGTACAACGGGCATCGGACATCTTGAAAAAGAGAACGCCAAACAATTCAAAATTGGTCAAAACTTCCCAAATCCCTTTGGCAATCAAACAGTTATACCTTTTGAACTCATCAAAAATGGAGACGTGAAAATTGATTTATATGACCTAAACGGACGAAATGTCGCCACACTGTTGAACAAAACAATGGATATTGGTGAACATCAATGCCCCGTCAATTTTGAAAAATTAGGACTCGCCGTTGCTAATTATGCCCATCAAATCGAAGTTAAAAACGATGATGGCATTTTTAAAGATGTGAAAATGATGACAGCTGCTTGATGATTTTTGACAAAAAACTAAATTGGACATCACGTTCGGGGAACTTCAAAAGTTCCCTGAACGTAAAGCTTTTTTAGCTCTTTTTTATTCGCGCCTTTCCTTCTTCAGTCATCGCGAACGAGCGTGTCATCGTTTTGATAAACCCCACACGGCGAAAACGCAAAGCCGACCAATCATCGTCAATTGCCACTTGACGAACAGGTTCAAAACCCAATTCACCCAACCTTGTCCAACCATTGTCGCGGTTAAAATCACATTTATACCGTTTAGAAGTGCCTTTCGGATAGGCAATCCAAATCGTGGTATCCCCCTCAGTATTTTGGGCAATAATCTCAGCAGCTTTATTCACTTCTTCTTGTTTTGACGCAAAAACAAGGATGAAATCTGCTTTTTCGACCATTTCAGTAGTTGTTTGTACCTCTGCCAGTAAAGCAAATGAGGCAGCTACATCACCCAAATCATCAGGCAAATTGAGCAAAACGACCTGTTTATGGCCTTTAAAATTCATCTTTTTTAATAAAGGAGTCATTTTCTTTTTATTTAAAAATTAAACTTAACAATTCGTCCACCATTCCCAACAAGTACCCCCTCAGTATCTGATGCAAATACGTCATAAAAATCCACATTTGGCAATCCTTCAACGATTTGCCATGAAGCCCCGCCATCAACAGTCCGCCACAAAACACCTTGTTCGCCACAAATCCACCCCCTCTGTATATCGGTGAAAAAAACGGCTCGAAAGCGCGGATTACCTATATTTTTGCTCTTTTTCAAGTAAAACCAAGATACACCACCGTCCGTTGTTTTCAAAATACCACCGTTTTGACCAACAATAAAACCCACTTTTTCAGAAGGAAAACAAACAGATTGGAAATAATCTTCGGTCAAATCAAGCTGCACTTTCCATGTTCTACCCGCATCAACAGACCTCAAAACCAAGCCATAACCGACCACATGAGCCGTCAAACTATCGGAAAAGCACACCGATTCTAAGGCTTGTGGAAACGTATCAAGTTGTAGTCGTTTACCTGTTTTAACATCAAAACGCACCAATTTGCCATTTTGCCAAGCCTGTCCAGCGACCATGATGCCCGTTTGACCACGCACAGCGACATCTCGAAACCACGCATCATAAGGCTGACCGACCCAACGAAAGGACGTATCGTTTTTTGAAAATTCAAATACATGACCACTGTTGCCAATAATCCACGTTTTGCCCCCCTCAGTACCTAAGCCATAAAA
The DNA here is from genome assembly GCA_043728625.1 of Saprospiraceae bacterium. Classification (GTDB taxonomy): domain Bacteria; phylum Bacteroidota; class Bacteroidia; order Chitinophagales; family Saprospiraceae; genus JAAFJT01. The sequence goes on from JAYTMI010001072.1 coordinate 4,874, forward strand.
ACCCTTATTCAACAAACTATCTGCTTGCCAAGTCGCCCCACCGTTGTTTGTCCGCAAAACAAAACCACTTATCCACGTCCTGCCGCCACATATTATTCCGTTTTGGGTATCGTCGAAATGAACAGCGTGTAGGTCAAAAGTGACGTTGCTCACTTGCTCTTGCCATGTGAGTTGTATTTTTTCTTTGCCGCAAGCGTAAAGAAAGACAATGAAAAGGGCGATGAAGGGCGTGATTTTTTTCATTAAAAAACACTTTTTTGCAAAAAAAACAAAACATCGGCTAACTACACCTTTTTAAGGTATTAACTTCGCCCCTCAAATACAATAAATATGAATTTTGACATAAAAAACCTTGATTTTGCCAAATCTGCCGATGGTTTGTTGCCTGTAATTGTTCAAGATGCGGAGACGCGGCAAGTTTTGATGCTCGGTTACATGAACACAGAAGCCTTAGAAAAGACCGTTACTGAGGGGGTGGTTACTTTTTTCAGCCGTTCAAAACAACGTTTGTGGACAAAGGGCGAAACCTCTTCAAATTTCCTCAATGTCGTGGACATCAAAACCGATTGTGACGGTGACACCTTGTTAATAAAGGCAAAACCCGATGGTCCGACGTGTCACACAGGTGCAGATACGTGTTGGCAAGAAAAAAATGACTTTGCAGGGGTGGATTTTTTATCCTATCTCGAAACCGTTATCCACAAACGCAAAGCGGAAGACCCCTCAGTAACAAAGAGTTATACGAACTCGCTGTTTCAAAAAGGCATCAATAAAATCGCTCAAAAAGTAGGTGAGGAAGCCGTCGAACTCGTCATTGAAGCCAAAGACGACAACCGCGATTTGTTCCTTGGTGAAGCAGCCGATTTGATGTTTCATTACCTCGTTTTGTTGGCGGCAAAGGATATTAAATTAGAAGAAGTTTTAGCTGCTTTGAAAAACAGACATCAATAAGATTGATTATTGTTGATTGATTATTTTTTAATTAAATGAAAATCAATATTTTATGAAAATATTAAGCTACAATACAAACGGCATTCGTTCTGCTTTGAATAAAAGTTTAACGGCTTTTTTAGAAAGCGACAACTACGATATTGTCTGCATTCAAGAGACAAAAGCACGTCCTGAACAAGTTGATACTGAGGGGTTGTTGCAATTGGGTTATAAAGAGCATTATTGGGTGTCGGCGGAGAAAAAAGGCTATTCAGGTGTTGCTATTTTCTCAAAAGTTAAGCCTGATTTGGTTGTTGAAGGCATGGGTAACGCGCGTTATGACTCGGAAGGGCGTATCATTCGCGCTGATTTTGGCGATTGGACGTTGCTCAATTGTTATTTCCCTTCTGGTACTTCTGGCGACGAAAGACAAGGCGTGAAAATGGATTTTCTAACCGATTTTTTTAATTGGATAGCAGAATTGAAGAAAGAACGACCAAAACTCATCATTGTTGGCGACTATAATATCGCACACACAGAGCTTGACATACACAATCCAAAAGGCAACAACAAAACGTCTGGTTTCTTGCCCGAAGAACGCGCTTGGATGACAAAATGGTTTGAGAGTGGCTTTACAGATGCTTTCCGCTTCAAAAATCCAACGTTGCAGGAATATTCTTGGTGGTCAACCCGATTCAATTCAAGGGCATCGAATAAAGGCTGGCGTATTGATTATCAGTCAGTTACAAATAATATCGCTGATAAAATCATTAATTGCAGACAACTAAACGAGGCGGTACATTCCGATCATTGTCCTGTTTTGTTGGAGATTGATTTATAGGTGGTTATTTTAGAATCTGGCTTTATTTAAGGTGGTTTTTCAAAAAAAGATGTTAGTTTTGTAAAAAAAATCATGGAATTTACACATATTATTTCTGACCCAGACATTCTAAACGGCAAGCCCTGTATAAAGGGAACGCGGATTAGTGTCCAAATTATTTTAGAATGGATAGCATCTGGTGCATCTATTGAAGGCATTGTTAAAAAATATCCACATCTTTCTGAAAAAGCGGTGCAAGAGGCTGTTATGTATGCTTCTCGATTTATGAATAACGATATCGTAATCGAAGTAAAAACGGCTGCATGACTTTTGATGACCTAAAATTCCTAACTGATGAAAATATTGACCCAGAATTAGTTGAATTCTTGCGGTCGAAAGGGTGCGATGTTATTGATATTAAAGAATTGGCATTAGACGGCTCGAAAGATATTGATATACTTAATTATGCACATAGTGTTAACCGTGTAGTCATTACACATGATGAAGATTTTGGTAAAATCATTTATACACAAAATGTATCATTTACAGGCATTATTTACATTCGACCTGGACATTTTTTTGTCGAATTTTATATAGCCGCTTTTGAAAATTTGTTAGCGCAGAATTTAGAATATGACCCACCATTCATTTTAGTTGTCGAAGTAAAAGAACGTTATTTTAAGATTCGATTGAGAAATTGGAATTAAAATAATTGAAACCAAACCAAATTCACATCCAAATAAAATCAAGTTAAGATGGTTGAAGAACGCATCTCCGTGTTCGACATTTTCAAGATTGGGGTCGGGCCGTCCTCGTCTCATACGCTGGGTCCTTGGCGTGCGGCACAGCAATTTGTTGCAGAATTGCATGATAATCAACTTTTTACGTCTGTTCAAAAAATCCATATTCTGCTTTATGGCTCATTAGCAAAAACGGGGCATGGGCATGGAACGGACATTGCTGTTCTCATGGGTTTGCTCGGCGAAGACCCTGTGACGACGGATACGGCATTGATTGATGAAAAGATAAAAAACATCCGCGATACTGAGGGGGTGCTTTTGGACGGTAAACGCCTAATTTCCTTCAAAATAGAGGAAGATATTGCGTTTTTGATGGACGCTTCCTTACCTTTTCATCCGAATGGTATGACTTGTGTGGCTGAATTGTCTGGGGGCAAGACGTTTGCACAAAACTATTTCAGCATCGGCGGCGGCTTTATCGTCAAAGAAAATGAGCCTGTGGGTGAACGTACAGAAGTTGTTCGGCTGCCTTATCCGATTGATTCAGCTGATGATTTGCGGGTGCATTGTTTGAGCAACGGCATGGATATTCTGGAAGTTGTTTGGCAAAATGAATTGATGTGGCGCAACGAATTTCAAATTATGAAAGGTTTGTTGACGATTTGGGAAACGATGCGCGATTGCATTTGGCGGGGTGCGCATACCGAGGGGGTACTGCCAGGCGGTTTGAATGTGACTCGAAGGGCTGCTGCGCTCAATAAACGGCTTTTGCAAGGGGCAACTTATACGGATTATGACGCTTGGCTGCTGCAAATACAAGCGCGTGGCAACCATTTTTCGACTGTTTTGAATTGGGTAAGCTGTTTTGCTTTAGCCGTTAATGAGGAAAATGCGGCGTTTGGACGTGTCGTAACGGCTCCGACGAATGGTGCAGCGGGGGTTATTCCTGCGGTTTTGCAATATTATATTGCGTTTGGTGGTGGGCATTCTTCTTCAAAAATCACCTCTTTTTTGTTGATTGCAGGTGAATTGGGCAGTATTTTCAAGAAAGGCGCGACGATTTCAGCGGCTATGGGCGGTTGTCAAGCGGAAATTGGCGTTTCGTCGGCTATGGCGGCGGGTGCTTTGACGGCGTGTCAAGGCGGCAGTGTGCGACAAGTGTTGATGGCTGCTGAAATTGCGATGGAACATCATCTCGGTCTGACGTGCGACCCCATTGGCGGCTTGGTTCAAGTGCCTTGCATCGAGCGCAATACGATGGGCGCGATAAAAGCGATTACGGCGAGTCAATTGGCTTTGCAAAGCAACCCCGACAAGGCGCGGGTTTCACTTGACAATGTGATTGCAACGATGTGGCAAACGGCTTTGGATATGAACTCGAAATACAAGGAAACGAGCGATGGCGGCTTGGCGATTAATGTGCCGATTAGTTTGAGCGAATGTTAAATTTCGAAGTGACTTAGGTGCGTTTTTCGATAAATTACTGAGGGGTCGTTGCAAACCTTTCTCTGACATTGAGAAGAAAGGCTTTTTTCGTAGTGATATTTGCGGGTTGAAACCCGCGCTACTGTATGGTGAACAGGTAGTCGAATTGCTTTTCTGCTATTGCTGTTGGGGCTATTTTCATTAATGTATTCCGCAAACGATAGCCGATAAAACCGCCTATATTGCTGAGTTGACCAATTAGGTAAGAGGTATTGACGACGAATGTCGCCTTCTTTATTCGGGCATTTTCAAAGTTCAAAAAAGCGTCTTTTACTGAGGGGGTGTCTTTTAGACAATTGGCTAAGGCAAATGCGTCTTCGATGGCTTGACATGCACCTTGACCTAAGTTGGGTGTGGTCGCATGAGCCGCATCGCCTACGAGTAGAATATTGTCCTTGTACCATGTTTTTATGGGTTTAAAATCAGACAAGTCATTGTGCAAAATATGTTGATTATCAGTGAGTTGTACTCCTTTTTGAATGGGTGAATTAAATTCAGAAATAAGGTT
>JAYTMI010001073.1:0-3247 GCA_043728625.1 Saprospiraceae bacterium
AAGATAGCCCAAAGTAAAGTCATAACCGACACGCGAAAGGCGCATCACCGTTTCTTCTTCCATACCTTCTTCAGCAATAATAAGAATCGGTTGTTTAATATCCGTAATCATCTCACCGACCCACGGCGCAAAAGAGCCTTGCAAACCGATATTGATAGAGTTTGGAATAAAACCTTTATAAAATTCAGCCGCAGAACGGGTATCTAAAATCAAGGCGTCGTGTGCTTCGGCTTCCAGTTCAAATTGTTCAGGTGTCAAAGGGTTATTACCCCGTTTCATAACTGTATCAATTGAGTCATAACCTTTTTTATTCATCATCACATTCAAAGGGAAGTAAGCAGGCGGCGTAGCCAACCCATCAGTCACTTCGGCAATAAATGCTTCTTTTGATTTCGCTAAAAGAGCATAATTTACTTGTTTTTGATGTCCAATCGTATCAAAAGTCTCTTTTGACATGTTTTTACCACAAGCAGAACCTGCGCCATGTGCGGGATAAACGATAACATCATCGGGCAAAGTCTTTATCTTCGTTTCCAAAGATTCATAAAGAAAACCTGCCAAATCACTGATAGTTATATCCGATTTTTGAGCCAAATCTGGACGACCCACATCGCCGATAAACAGCGTATCACCTGTAAATACATACTTAGGGGTGCCGTTTTCATCTGACAATAGATAACATGTTGACTCCATCGTATGCCCTGGTGTGTGCAAGACTTTAAAGGTATATTTACCAACCTTAAACTCTTCACCGTCTTTTGCAATGTGCGCCTTAAAATCAGTAACAGCATTGGGCCCATAAACAATGGTTGCACCCGTTTTAGCAGCCAAATCAATGTGACCGCTGACGAAATCGGCGTGAAAATGCGTTTCGAGGACGTATTTTATCTTCGCCCCTGCCTTTTCAGCTTTTTTAATATAAGGTGAAACTTCACGCAAAGGGTCAATAACGACTGCTTCGCCTTCTGATTCGATATAATATGCCCCTTGTGCGAGGCAGCCTGTATAAATTTGCTCTACGATCATGTGTTGTATTGATGAAATTTTGAAATGTTTTGCATAAAAAACAACGGCTCTTAATCGCTAAGAATTGTTGACAGTGCAAAGGTAAGCAACTAAAATGAATGAATGAACAAATATTCATTCATTTTTATAAAAAAATTATTTTTAAACGAAAATAAACAAAACGGTCGGTGAACTTTTGAAGTTCGCCGACCGTGGTTACCGCAATATTATCGTCTTTTACCCCAATTATTAACCTAATTCATTTAAAGTTTACTGTCATGCAGCACCAAAGCATGTGCTTCATCAGGCAAATCGCCACATTCATGGAAAACCCGCGCTGTACAAGCCCGACATACTGAGGGGTCGAGTTTTTCAAAAATCACACCAATCGCATCCGTTTTAGAGACAAAAAAATACTCTTCGCCAATCTCTCCCAAAAAGCCGCCGTCAATTAAGACATCTTGTGCAATGACTTTCAAGCCTGCAATATAAAGCGCACCGCCGCGATTTTTCCAAGCCTCTGCTTCTTCTGCGAGCCATTCTGCACCATCAAAATCTATGCGGTTGATACCATTGGCAAGCAATAACATGTATTTAACAGATTCTTCGTCTCTAATATGCTGAAAAAATGCCGCAATATGTTCGATTGACCCAAAAAACAAAGAACCATCAATGCGGACAATTTTGAGCTGTGGACACTCTTTTATGTTCTTTTTTCGAATAATATACGTCAATTGCCGCCGTGGATGCTCTTGATCGGGTGCCATGACAGCAATATGCGGATGCGAAGTGCCTTGCAAAAAGAAAAACAGCGACAAAATGACACCTATATATATGGCAAACTCCAAGTCCAAGAAAAGAGTTGCACCTGTCGTTATAATTCCAACAATATTATCGCGCCGACTTGCCTTCTGAACATGACGAATATAGTTAACATCTACTAAACCCCACCCGACAATCACAATCACTCCTGCAACGGCTGGCATAGGTAAATAAGCCGCAAGCGGCGCAACAAAAAGAACGATAACAACCAATGTTGCCGCTGCAAATACTGAAGTCAACGGCGTTTTAGCACCCGATTCGTAGTTGATACCCGACCGCGTAAACGAACCAGAACTGGCAAAACAACTGAAAAATGACCCAATTATATTGGACAAACCTTGTCCGATAAACTCTTGATTGGCATCTATCCGTTGCTTCGATTTCACTGCGATTGAGCGACCAATCGCTATGGATTGGATTAAGCCCATCAAAGCAATTGCCATCGCATTGGGCATCAATTTTTGGATATTTGTATAGGAAAATGCGGGTACTGAGGGGGTCGGCAAAGCCGATGGCAGTTCACCCACAAACCTTATGCCCACACTTTCACCGCCTAAAAAAACAGCTAAAAGGCTACCGACAACCATCGCAACAAGCATGTGGGGCAGCTTTGGGAAAAGTTTTTTTGATAAAATGGCCACTCCAAGTGTTAGAAAAGCGACACTGGCGACATACCAATTCGTTTCGTTTAAATGTTGAAAAACATTGATACACGTATCCAAAAATGAAGCATTTGCAGGCAATTCAATACCCAAAAAATTCTTCATTTGACTGGTAATAATCAACATGGCGGCTCCTGCCGTAAAACCGACAATGACGGTATGCGACACAAAACTGACCAATGATCCAAACCGTGCAATGCCCATCAAAAATTGGATGGCACCCGCAATGAAGGTCATTACCAGAGTTAATTGGATAAAAGCATCGGTCGTTGGCTCTGCAAATTTGCTGATACCTGAAAAAACAATGAGCGAAAGCGGCGTATTGGGTCCTGAAACCAAGTGTTTTGAAGACCCAAACAAGGCGGCAATTATGGGCGACACCATGGCTGTATAGAGTCCATAAATCGGCGGTAAACCTGCAATCATCGCAAACGCAACGCCTTGTGGTAGGACAATAATGCCACCTGTTATGCCCGCAAAGAAGTCAGCTTTTAAGGTTTCACGGTTAACCTCATTTTTCCAGTTGAGAAATGGGAAAATATCTCTTGTTGTTATCTTTATTTGTAGTGCCATACTCTTAATTTTTTCGTTTCACTATCACGAAGTAAGTTAAGTACTTGACTTAAAAAAGCAAAACATTATGCCTTTTTGTTGCAAAAATGGAATCAAGGCAGCTTGTATGACGATGATCGTTACCGCATCAACAAAGTGGATATGACAAATTATAACTTGATTTTGAATTATAGTTTTTGATTTTG
>JAYTMI010001074.1:0-4538 GCA_043728625.1 Saprospiraceae bacterium
GTGAAGTCTTTTTTCGCCTTATCGTAATGATTTGTATTGACAACAAAGTGCGAACTCGGCATTTTGAGTTCATACTCTTTCAACATCTTTTTAAATTCAGATGGTGTTTTGTCAAATATTTTGCCCTTTTTTGGGTCAAAACCATAGCCCTCGACGAACTGATAACCAATTTTAGCAACGCCTTTTAATACATCTTCGATGTAACCATCTTTGATGTCATCTCGAAGGCTGTATAATTGAATGCCTATTGGTTTTTCTGTTTTCAAAAAATCAGGCATATTACCCAAAGCGGCTGATGCAGCGGCAAGTGTAGCTGATGATTTTAGAAATTTACGACGTGTGAATTGTGTCATGTTGAGTGATATTTTTATTTTTTTTTAAGACGAATGATGCAATAACGTCAATTTAGACGTAAAAATACTGAGGAGGGGTGTTAAAAAAGTCTTAAAACTCGTTTCCTCAAATTAATTGTTTGATTAACGGTTTTCAAAATTTAATTTCGGCATCAGTTAATTTCGGTGTAAAATTATTTTTTAAAAATGAATTTTCATTAAAAAATAGGGACTAATTGTAAAAAATACAATTTTTACACAAAATCCTTTGTGTTTCGGAAATGTGTCGTAATATTGCACTTTAATTGTCAAATTGACATTTAAAATTGTATTTCGCTTTATACTCTTTTTGTAATTGAATATTTTATAGATTGCTTATTATAGCACAAAATATTTGTAAAATGAAAAAAATACAGAAAGGAAATGAGTTTGATACTATTGGTGGTCTTTTCTTCGGCAATGAATCAGGAGGTGAAAGTGAATGTAATTAAATAAAAAAATAGCATGGTTTCATTTAACACATAGCCACAGTAGGACACATAGTTTTTTTATTTTGTCATCCTGAAAGGAACTAAAAAAACTATGTGTCCTACTGTGGCTATGTGTTCCAAAAATAAACATTTTATGAAATATTTACTCGGCTACGACATCGGCAGTTCATCTGTAAAAGTGAGTTTATTGGAAGCAGAAACAGGCAAAACCGTTGCTTCTGCCACTTCGCCATCGTCAGAAATGGCTATCGCTGCACCCAAATCGGGTTGGGCAGAGCAATCGCCTGACATGTGGTGGCAAGAGGTCAAAAATGCAACCGCTATACTGAGGGGGGCATTTTCTTTTGATAAAAAAGACGTAGGGGCGATTGGCATTTCCTACCAAATGCACGGTTTAGTTTTGGTGGATAAAAACCAAAATGCGCTGCGTTCCTCTATTATATGGTGTGATAGTCGTGCCGTCGAAATAGGAGAGAAGGCGTTTCGAGATTTAGGCGAAGCCTTTTGCTTAGAAAACTATCTCAATTCACCCGCTAATTTCACCGCTTCAAAACTGCGTTGGGTCATTGAAAACGAGCCTGAAATTTGGGAAAGAACAGATAAAATGATGCTCCCTGGCGACTTTATCGCGATGAAAATGTCAGGCGATATTCGGACAACAGCAAGTGGCTTGTCAGAAGGCATTTTTTGGAATTTTAAAAAACGGGGCATCGCTCAATCGTTGCTCAAAACCTATGGTATTACGGAGGGGGTCATTCCTAAACGTGTCGAAACATTTGGGAATCAAGGTTTTATGTCTGAAAAAGCAGCAGCAGAATTAGGTTTACAAGCAGGTACACCTATCACTTACAGAGCAGGCGACCAACCGAATAATGCCTTTTCGCTCAATGTTTTAAACCCTGGCGAAATCGCTGCAACGGCTGGCACATCAGGCGTGGTATATGGCATTTCAGACAAAAATGATTATGATGAGAAAAGTCGTGTCAACACGTTTGCACACGTCAACGATACAGAAGCGGCAAGACGCAATGGTGTTTTGCTTTGCATCAACGGCACAGGCATTTTGAATTCATGGCTACGCCGCATGACAGGCGGTTTGGATTATGCCGCTATGAATGCAGTAGCCGCCAAAATTGCCCCAAATACTGAGGGGGTACTTTTCCTGCCTTTCGGCAATGGTGCAGAACGTGTTTTGGAAAATCGGCAATTGGGCGCACAACTTTTGGGCATTAATTTCAATCGGCATGGGGCGGGTCATTTATTTCGGGCAGCGCAAGAAGGCATCGTTTTCTCCTTGAATTATGGTTTTGATATTATGAAAACGGTGGGCGTTCAAGCCAAAACGGTTCGAGCAGGACAAGCGAATATGTTTTTAAGCCCCATTTTCCGCGAAGCATTTGCGAATACAACAGGTGCAACAGTTGAATTGTACAATACGGACGGTGCGGCAGGTGCGGCGCGTGGTGCAGGAGTCGGCGTTGGTTTTTACAAAAATTTTGAAGAAGCATTTATTGGTTTAGAAAAAGTAGAGACGATTGAGCCGACAGCCGCTTTGCAAGCAGTTTATACTGAGGGGTATCAAAATTGGCTTTTGGCACTTGAAAAAGCGATGAAATAAAGTAGAAATTCAAAAGAGAATCTCTAAAAAAGCAGCAGGTTTTATGATTTGAATGCCTTGAAAAGGGTGCAAAACGAGTAAATCTTCATCGCCAGTGATAATATAATCGGCATTTGCAGCAACGGCGAGCGTTAGGAATTTATCGTCTTTGGGGTCACGACAGGCGACGATTTTAGTTGAAATGTTTTCAATGAAATGAGAATATCCTTTGTAATCGGCAAGAAATCTATCTTTTTCATCTTGAATAGCGTATTTATCGAATTTTGGATATTCAACAACACGGCATAATTCTGCTAATGTTTCAGCAGAATAGATAATTTTTGCAGTTGTAACGGCCTTATGCAATGCTTGACGAGGAACAGAACTTTTAAAGATAAGCCCACTGATGAGAGTATTTGTGTCAAACACAATGATTTTCGGATTCATAAGATAAGGCTTCTTTTAGTATGTCATTTAAGATTTCTTCGGTCATGCCACGTTCTAATGCTGTTTTGCTCATAGCATCCATTGATTGCAAAAGGCGTTGTTGAGCTGCCAAATCTTTTTGTTTAGCCAAATTTTTTGGATTGAACAACACTTGTAAGAATGCAACAATTTGATTTTTTTCTGCTGGAAGGAGGGCATTATATTGTTCAGCAATATCAGATGAAACCTCCAATGTTATCGTTTCCATGTATCAATATTTTAATTTAAAAATTAAATTTCTGACAAAAATAATCTTTTTTTTTGAAAAATACTGCGGGGGGTAAAAAGGGGAAATCATTTTTTCATAAACAATATGTTTTTAGAAGATTTGAATAGCGTTATAAAAATGTTTTATTTTGGACTTTATATTTTCAAATTAGTTCAGTAAAACAAACAATATGATGGAAAATCAAAAAATTATTCTATTTCAAGAAAAAAAAGTCAGGCGTGAATGGCACAAAGAAGAATGGTATTTTTCAGTTATTGATGTCATTGAAGTTCTGACAGATAGTCCAACACCGCGTAAGTATTGGAACACCTTAAAAACTCGTGAACCGCAACTGTCCTCAATTTGTGGACAGTTGAAAATGGTCGCTTCTGATGGCAAATTACGAGCGACTGATGCGGCAAATACGGAGGGGTTGTTCCGCATCATTATGTCTGTTCCGTCGCCAAAAGCAGAGCCGTTTAAGTTGTGGTTGGCACAAGTTGGAAAGGAACATATTGACGAAATTGAGAACCCTGAATTAGGTTTTGAACGCCTACGACAAATATATAAAGCCAAAGGTTATCCCGACGATTGGATTGCTTTAAGGGGTAAAAGCATTGAAATTCGTAAGGAATTGACCGATGAATGGAAGAGTAGAGGGGTTACTGAAAACAAAGAATATTCAATTTTAACGGCTGAAATTGCCAAAGCCACTTTCGGTTTAACACCTTCTGAACATGGCAAAATAAAGGGTTTGGAACGCCAAAATCTACGTGACCACATGACAAATTTAGAGTTGATTTTTTCAGCATTGGGCGAGGAATCAACCCGTATGATAGCCATCAAAGACGACGCACAAGGCTTTAATGAAAACCGTGAATCAGCGATTGATGGCGGCAATTTGGCAGGAAAATACCGTAAAGAATTGGAAGAAAGAACGGGGCAAAAAGTAGTGTCTAATCAAAATTTTTTGAACTTAAAAGAACAAGAAGAAACGAAAAAAATGCCTAAAAATCCCGAAAATACTGAGGGGGGTTGATAGATAATAGAGCATAGTTGATAGAGGATAGTTTAGTAGTGATTTGTAATACTATCCTCTATACACTAAAATCTATCAACTATTAAATTGATTATCAATATTTTAACAATAAAAATAAAACAATAATGGCAGCAACAGAATATTTTAAAGGTATTCCACAAATCAAATTTGAAGGACGGGAAACGGACAATCCGTTAGCATTCAGATGGTACGATGAAAACCGCATCGTAGCGGGCAAAACAATGAAAGAGTATTTGCGCTTTGCGGTGTGCTATTGGCACACGTTCTGCGGCACAGGGGGCGACCCGTTTGGCGCACCGACAAAGGACTTTCCATGGAATCAACCAAAAGATGCGGACAGTCGTATGATAGCGAAAATGGATGC
>JAYTMI010001075.1:0-1575 GCA_043728625.1 Saprospiraceae bacterium
TATTTCAATCCAAAACCAGATTTCAACTTACCAAATAAGTACATTGATGATGTAAATCCTGATGCACAAGCAGATTATAAAAAACATACATTAATCATACCTCTTGGAGTTGGTTTAAAATATAGCCTGCCTAAAGATTTTTATCTTTCTGCTGAAGCGGGTTATCGGTTTGTATTTACAGACTACCTCGATGGCATTTCAAAAGTAGCGAATCCAAAACGCAACGATGCTTATTATTATACCGGTTTGTCCTTGACAAAAGCTTTTGGCGGTGGCAAATCGGGTGCAAATCGGCAGTATAAGCAGGGCGATGCGAATTGTCCGAAATTTTAATTTTTGTCATTCTGAGGACAATCACCATGTAAAGCGTTGGTGTTTAAAACCGAATGACAAACAGAACTCAAAGTGTTTTCATGAAAAACATCGTGTCAACTGGCATCAATGGATAGTTGTATGGCAAATCCTGTTTTGGAATTTCTACAAAACCGTTTTTACCATAAAAACGATGTGAAGCTTTTAGTCGTTCAACAGTACCTAAATACAAAGCAGACATCTTATTATCTATCGCCTTTTTTTCTAAGATGTCAAATAGTTTTGCGGCAACACCACGCTCTTTTCCTCGATAATCGGCTCTTACAAACATCTTTCGGATTGTACCAAACGTCTCACCATTGTCAATCAAAGCAATCGTTCCAACGACCTCTTTGTGTTCATTCACAGCCACCCAAAATTCACCATTTCGTTGCTGATAAAATTGATCAATATGCAACAAATCGGGTTGGTCTGCCAATGTCACGGGTACTTGAAACTCGATTTGTTGTATGGTTGTTATCAGTGTTACGATTGAGTCCCCGTATGGGTGTTCGTAAGTTTTTATTTCTATCACGGCAACGTATTTTATTGATTTTTCGATTAAATTGTTTGGTTTTTCATGGATTCTTGCTCGATTTCTGGCATTATACTGAGGGGTGTGTTTTCTTGTTTTTTAGTCGGAAGATTGGCAAAATAAACGCCTGAAAGTATCAAAACCAAACAAGCGATTTGCATCATCGTTATTGTTTCACCATACCAAACCCCCCAAAAAATGGCGACAAAAGGTATGGTGTATGTGACTAATGAAGCAAAAAGCACATTCGTTCTTTTTAGCAACATATAAAAGAGAATTTGAGCGATGGCTGTACCAATTACGCCTAAAATGACCGATGCAAAACTGGCTTTTAAAAAAGCTGTATCTGCCCACGATGCTTGAAAATAGCCTGTAAAAACTAGGATAGCCAACGCAGGAATTGCTAAAATAGGGAAGGCAATCGCTGCAATATTGACCGACCCGACTGAACCTAAGTGCCGAGCCAAGAGATTACCATTCCAGCCATAACAGATTGTCGCTATCACAACGAGAAGTGAATAGCCGATTTGGTCATCCATTTGAAATCCGTCTTTTTGTATGAAAAGCAAGCATAAACCGACAAAACCGATGAGTACAGCCCCTATTTTCTGCGGTGTTGTCCGCATTTGAAAAAACAAAACGCCTATCAAAATCGCAAAAAGAGGTGATAAAGCATTGACAATACCCGC
>JAYTMI010001076.1:0-9990 GCA_043728625.1 Saprospiraceae bacterium
TTCTCTTTTAAATTGGCTTTAGAATAGTTCTGAATTAAAACTATTTGTATTGATAATAAAACTTATTCTTTTAAACTATTTATTTTGTAGGGTTTTAAATTCTGGATAAAAAAACATCAAACGACTTTGTCTGCGCAACTTGACGATGCAAAAGCGTCTGGTTTGGCTTTAAAAGTAAAGCCCATACCTAAAATATAGCCCATCGCTTCACGTAAAGCAACATTTGATTGGAAATACGGGTCGGTATTTATATCTGCGTGGACTTCAAGTGCGATGTCATATTTGTCTAATAATGAACAAAGTGCATAAGCCACTTCCACAGATTTATTAACCTCCGTAATCATACGTTCACGCAAACTCATCACTTTTTTGGAGAGGTCGTGGTGAATAAACATAAAGCCACCTTTGCGTTCGCGCAAGAAGACAATGACCGTAGCGAAGTGAATATCTTCGCCGCGCACCTGCGAATCGGTGCCAATACAGACTTTCAATCGGTTACCCAACGCCGTTTCTTCGACGATTGTGCGCTCAACGGCTTGTTTTATGGGCAACACGATACGTTGTCCGTTGAGCCTACGCCATTCTTTTTCCATTGGCCAAAAATTTATTAATTTTAATAATCTGATTGAATGAAAATTTGCTGATTGAACATAAATGTAAAGTAATATTGTGAATAAATGGGGCTAGATGAAGTAAAATTTTTAAAAACTACTTGTTTGAAAATTTTAAATATTCGTAAAAACTGAATTGAACAACAGTCCTTTTGCTAATAAAGTTCAAATAGGGAATGACAAAAAGTAGGTAGGCGAAGTGATTTTATAAAAGAGGGTTGAAGTAAGGGCATAAAAAAACCGCCTCGGGTGCGAGACGGTTCCAAAACAACAAATTATAATCACATGAACTTTCAAAACCACATTAGGGGGGATTCTGTATGACAAAAATATGTACATAGTAAAACGAAATCCCAGTTGAAGTAAGAATAAAAAAAAAGTTGTATTAGTCTTTAGCACCTTACTTGCCAAACAAAGTTAGTTCTTTGTCCAAGAATATACAAAGTATTCACAAGAATTTATTTTAATTGTTTCAACATTTATTTTTTTGTGCTCATTTTGTGTTTTAATAAAATATTGACTGTTAACTGTTTATCTATATGATGTAGATTTTTGTCGAAAATGTGACACAGTAAATCTTAATAAAATGTTAATGAATTTTGTCGACTGGACTACTCGTTTTTTAAAAAGAAAGCCTAATTTTAGGTTTCAATAACCTTTAAACCTTTCGAATATATTAAAAAATAAGTTTTTATGAAATACAAAAGTATTTACGTTGCAGCCACTTCACAACATGTAGGGAAAACGACTTCAACACTTGGGCTTGTCTCAGCCTTTCGTAATAGAGGTATAAATGTTGGTTATTGTAAGCCTGTTGGACAACGTTATGTCCTTCACAACGGCTTAAATGTTGACAAAGATGTGCTTCTTTTTGCTGATTTATTAGGTTTTGAAGTTAACCCTTTTCTACACAGCCCCGTTATTTTAGGTCAAGGTGCAACTTCTGAATATCTTGAAAACCCACAAAATTATCATTATGAAAAAGATATTCTTTCTGCTGCTCATGAGTTGAACAAACTTCACGACCTTGTTATTTTTGAAGGAACTGGGCATCCAGGCGTTGGTTCTGTCGTCGAAATGTCGAATGCAGATGTCGCAAAACTGAACGGTTCGGGCTTAATAATGGTCGCAGAAGGTGGTATTGGCAACACGATTGATATGATGAGTATGTGTCTTGAAAAATTTTACCGCTTTGACATTCCTATTATTGGTGTCATTTTGAATAAAGTCATTGAAGAAAAAAGAGAAAAAGTGCAGTATTATGTCTCGAAATGGCTTGAAAAACACAATATTCCTTTGTTAGGCACTTTGCCTTTTGACAAATCTATGGGTTATCCGAATTTGAATGCGATTGCTGACAGCGTGAAAGGTCGAGTGGAATACCATAAGGACAGAGTGTTTAATACCATCGAGGGCATAGTAGCGGGTTCTTTAATTTCAAGTGAAGAATTAGTGGGTAAGGAGCGCAATACGCTATTGGTTGTGGGGGCAACACGGCTCGATTTAGCGATAGATGATATTAAAAAACTTATGGAAACGAAAGGTTGGACGGAATCTCCCTTTTCGGGCATTATCTCGACGGGTTATGGTGAATATAATTCTGACTCAATTGAATTCATCGAAAAGTTCAAAATTCCGCTTGTTAGAACCATGTTAGAGACCTATCCTGCGGTCTTGAAAATTTCACGGATTGAAGTTAAAATCAATTTACAAACCCCTTGGAAAGTACGACGAGCTGTTGACATGATTGAGAACAACGTTAACCTTGATTTTATTCTTGAAAAATCACGCCTTTGAGGTCTTTTACTGAGGGGGTATTAGTCTTTTGTCATTAATCAAATTTTTTTAAAATGAAACAATATGTTATACACGCTTTTGATGGCACAGATTCAGAAGCTTTGAACCGCCGATTAGCTGTTCGGCAAGCACATTTTGAGAATATGTCGCAATATAAATCCGCAGGAAATTTCATTTTGGGTGGTGCTATGCTCGACGATGAGAACAAAATGATAGGCTCAACGGTAGTGATGCAATTTGAGTCAGATACTGACTTGCAGTCATATCTCGATTCAGAACCGTATGTTCAAAGCAAAGTTTGGCTGAATATTAAGATTTTTCCTTTCAAAACAGCAACGGTTTTGCCGGCTTCTGAAAAATATGATTGGCAAACATAAAAGCCTTTAAATTTCAAGAGAGAGCAAACTCAAATGTCTTTTTTCGCCAATGATAAAGTTCCATTTTGACACTTCTATGTGCATCTAAATAACGTTCTAATAGGGTTCATCATTCATCATTAAAGCGGAATATTCCCATGCTTTTTCCTCGGCAAATGCGCCACTTTGTTTTCCAACATTGCAAACGATTTGATGAGTTTACGGCGTGTTTCGCGTGGGTCAATGACTTCGTCAATAAAGCCACGAGCAGCAGCACGGTATGGATTTGCGAACTTTTCAGCGTATTCACGCTCTTTTTCAAGCAATTTTACTGAGGGGTCTTCGGCTTCCGAAATTTCTTTTTTGAAAATAATTTCCGATGCGCCTTTTGCACCCATCACCGCAATTTCGGCTGAAGGCCATGCAAAATTCATGTCAGCGCCAATGTGTTTTGAGTTCATCACATCATAAGCACCACCATAAGCCTTACGGGTAATAACTGTTATCCGTGGCACAGTCGCTTCGCTGAACGCATATAAAAGTTTTGCACCATTTGTAATGATACCATGCCACTCTTGGTCAGTTCCGGGCAAGAAGCCAGGCACGTCAACAAGCACCAAAAGCGGTATATTGAAGGAATCGCAAAAACGCACAAAACGCGCCCCTTTTTTAGAACTGTCAACGTCCAAAACACCTGCCAACGAAGCGGGTTGGTTGGCGACAATGCCAATGGAACGACCCGCAAGACGTGCGAAACCAACGACGATGTTTTCAGCATAATACTCATGAATTTCCATAAACGATTCATTATCAACGACTCCTGCAATGACTTCGCGCATATCGTAAGGCTGATTCGGGTTTTCGGGAATCAAAGCGGTCAATTTATCTCTATATTCGTCACCCATTTCGTAGGGATACTGAGGGGGCTTTTCTTCGCAATTTTGCGGCATATAAGAAATCAACCGCTTGATTTTTTCGATACATTCGAGGTCGTTTGCAGCGGTCAAATGTGTTACGCCTGACTTCGTGGCGTGGGTCATAGCACCGCCCAATTCTTCTGATGTAACGGTTTCGTTAGTGACTGTTTTCACAACATTTGGACCCGTAACGAACATGTAAGAGGTGTTTTCGACCATCAAAATAAAGTCTGTCATCGCAGGCGAATACACCGCACCACCCGCACAAGGTCCCATAATCGCTGAAATCTGTGGCACAACGCCTGACGACAGGACATTGCGATAAAAAATATCGGCATAACCACCCAACGAATTAACACCTTCTTGAATACGTGCGCCACCAGAATCATTCAATCCAAGACAAGGCGCACCGTTTTTCATGGCTAAATCCATGATTTTACAAATTTTTTCAGCGTGCGTTTCCGATAATGAACCACCAAAAACTGTAAAATCCTGTGAAAAAACATAGACCAAACGCCCATTTACCGTACCGTAGCCTGTTATGACACCATCGCCAAAGTATTGCTCGTTTTCAAGACCAAAATCAACGCTGCGGTGGGTGACGAGTGCGCCGATTTCTTCAAAACTATCGGGGTCAAGCAAGAAGTGAATGCGCTCACGAGCCGAAAGTTTACCTTTTTTATGCTGTGCATCAATGCGTCTTTGACCGCCACCGAGCTTAGCAAGGTCTTTTTTATGTTGTAATTTGGCGAGTCCTTTTTCCATTATCCTTGGTTAGTTATTTGGTAATCAATGATTTATAAGATTGATTTTTTTGATAAAAACGACATATGTGGCAAATATATAGATTCCTATATTTGTTCGGGCTTTATTTTGAAAAAAAAAGGAGAGAATTTAGTATTGATTCAGCAACTCTCTAATATTAAGAATAAAAACAAATCTGTTTTTCTGATTTATTTGTAATAATATTTTATATTTGAGGGTAATTATAAAATATAGTTTCGTAATGTAATCAAAATTTAAAATAATGAAACCACATTTCCTTAATCTTGTCAATGCTCTTGTGCTTATTATTCTCGGCAGTTGGGCATATATGGAAAAAGACAGCCCAACGGCTTTGATTCCTGTTTTTATGGGTGCTATCCTTTGGATTCTTACGCCAAAAATGCGCGAGGGAGACAAAAATGCGAGCCATACAGCTGCCGCTTTAACGCTCTTGATTATTATTGGCTTATTCATGCCGCTTCGTCGCGAGTTGCGTTTGGACGATACGATGGGCGTGTTGCGGAGCCTTACTATGCTTGGTTCGTCTCTGTTAGCCTTTTCGGTTTTTGTAAAATCGTTTATGGATGCAAGGAAAACCGCTTAGGATTTTAGTATTGAATTCAAAATATAAATGACGATATGATGTGAAATCATATCGCCATTTTTTACTGAATTTTACCTTTATTTTCTACAATTCTATTTATTCGTTCAATCGCCAATCATAGTCGTTAAAACTGACTTTTGCTGTTTTACTGACTTTTGTATTGGCATATTTACTGATAAAAGTAGCGACATTGTCAAAGTCTTTTCCATACCAATCAAAAATTTTAGATATTTTTATTTCATTGCTTTTTAAAGTGTTAGCTGATGAATTTATGAATTGTTTTGTACGCAATTCAAGGCAATTGTTTAAGTTTTCTGCCGTAAAAGCTTGATTGAACAACGGCGGACAACTTTTAGCTGCGCAGTTTATAGCAAAATGAATACGTGCGTCACCCATCGGTCTTAGGATTTGATTTTCGATGTCATTGAGCGATAGTTTTTTGCCGCCCAAAGTGTTGCGTTTAACATCCCAAGTCTTTCCACCGTCCAAATCCGTTATTTTACTGAGGGGGTAGTTTTGAAGTATGAGCTTGATAGTCAATGCATTGTAAGCATTTATCCAATAAGCCATTTTATCATTTTTTGACCAATTGTCTTGCGGTGAATTGTCGGACAATGTTTTGAGATAACTGTCCAAAACGGCTTTTTCAGATTTGAAATTTTTATAATTAACCTTGCCATCGGCACTGACGTATTTTTTTAAAAGAGCGTCGAAAGCCTCATGTGAAGGTTGGGCGGCGACAAAAAAAGCAGTACATGTAAAAAAGAGAGAAACCAATAGGTGCTTTATCATTATTGAAATTTTTTGTTAAAAGAAACGTTTGTGATTGCTATTATATACGCAAAGATACCCCTCAGTATATCACCAAAAAATCACGATTCGGGATGTTTAACTAAACTTTAAGGAGATCTGTTAATTTGGACACGCTTTTTTCTTAATTTTGCAAAAAAATGAGACTTCAATAGACCACAGATTAGACTGATACGACCGATTTTTAGTGATTTTTTCTATTCTAAATCAGGAAAAAATTAGGAAAAATCGGTCGTATCAGTCTAATCTGTGGTCTCCGAAAAATAATTATCATCATTATTCATGTCAGTCAAAGTTCAAAATCTTACGAAAATATACGGCACACAACGTGCCCTCGACAATGTCAGCTTTGAAGCAAAAGCAGGAGAAATTTTAGGTTTTCTGGGACCCAACGGTGCTGGAAAGACAACAACAATGAAAATCCTCACCTGTTTTGTTCCCCAAACAGAAGGCAAAGCAGAAGTTTGTGGTTTTGATGTCGAAACGCAAGCACTTGAAGTGCGGCAACAAATTGGTTATTTGCCCGAACATAATCCACTTTACAAGGATATGTATGTGCGTGAATACCTCGAATTTGTTGCAGGATTGCACAAGTTATCCAAGAAAAAGCAGCGTGTGGCGGATATGATTGAGCGTGTTGGTTTGGGTATTGAACAAAATAAACCGATTAATGCGCTTTCAAAAGGCTATCGCCAACGTGTTGGTTTGGCGCAAGCGATGATGCACGACCCCTCAGTATTGATACTCGATGAGCCGACTTCTGGACTTGACCCAAATCAATTGGTTGAAATTCGGAAACTCATTAAGGACTTGGGTAAAGAAAAAACGGTCATTTTTTCAACACATATTATGCAAGAGGTGCAAGCTCTGTGTGACCGTGTGATGATTATCAACAAAGGTGCAATCGTTGCGAATGATACGATGGACAGTTTGCAAAATCGCATAAGTGGTGAAAATGTCGTAACAGTTGAGTTTTTACAAGCGGTTGATAAAAATGTATTGATGAAAATCAAAAACATCACCAAGGTAACACCTTTGACTAAAACAACATTCAGCCTATCATCATCTTTAAAAAATGATATTCGAGCCGATGTTTTTAACTTTGCTGTGGAACATAAATTAGTGATTTTGGAAATGCGGAAAGAGGTTTACAGCGTTGCCGAGGTGTTCCAAGAATTGACAAAATCCTCAAACTAAGAGATAAAAATTTTATGAAAAAAGACTTTAAGATAAAATGAAAATTCAACTCGTTTGGCTCTTTGTTTTTGCCACAATACTGAGGGGTTTTGCTCAAAAACCAACAGTGATTACTAAGAATTTCAAATTCCGTGATGGTGTTTACGCCACTTATGCCGATTGGCAAGCGAACAAACCGACTGTTGTTTGGGACAGCCTCGAAACCAATTTGGCGGTCAACCCCAAGACGCTTTTTATGCAAATGGAGTTTGCGAAATACAAAAAAACGCATCGCATTGTTTCTCTTGATTCAGTTTGGGGGGTGGTTGTTGACGGCATTCCTTATGTGCGTTTGCCGAGAAATGAGTTGGAAAAAACGGCTTACTGTTTTGCTGGGTTGATACTGAGGGGTCGCTTGTGTTATTTCAATTATGAAACAATTGCACATTCTAAAGTACCTATTACAGCTTATATTCCACAAACGGGTGAGCCATATATTACAAAAAATGTCTCAAAAGAAGAAATCGTTGTGCGTGAAAAACTGATGAATTACGAAACAGGCGAAGTTTATGACCTAACACTCAACTCGTTCAAAAGACTCATTTCAGACGATAAAGAACTCGTCACAACGGTTGATGACTTAAAAACACATGAGTTGAAGGAAAAACTTTTCAAATGTGTTTTGATTTACAACGATAGAAATCCTGTTTATTTGAAATAATGTTTAATGGTCAAATCCCTATCACCTATCACCATTCACCATTAAAAAATATGTTGTCCATTTTCAAAAAAGAAATCAATACCTTTTTCTCGTCGCTCATTGGCTACGTTGTCATTGCGATTTTTTTGTTATTAACAGGTTTGTTGTTATGGGTTTTTCCTGACACAAGCCTTTTGAGCCAAAATGTCGCTTCACTTGATCAATTATTTGACCTTGCGCCGATGATTTTTACTTTCCTCATTCCAGCCGTAACGATGCGACTTTTTGCAGAAGAAAATCAGACGGGTACGATAGAGTTTTTAGCGACAAAACCATTGCGTGATTGGGAAATTATCATTGGAAAATATTTGGCTGGTGTGGCTTTAGTTGCAGCTGCCTTGTTACCAACCTTGATTTACTATATTACGATGTACCAATTGGGTTCGCCAAAAGGCAACTTAGACAGTGGTGCGATTGCAGGTAGTTACATCGGTTTACTTTTGTTAGGCAGCGTGTTTGTTGCCATCGGTTTATTCGCTTCGAGTTTGACCAATAACCAAATCGTTTCCTTTTTGGTCGCTGCTTTTTTATGCTTTTTTGTGCATTGGGGTTTCGATTTCATGTCGCGTTTGCCCGTTTTAGTTGGTAAAGGCGATGATATTGTTCAGATGTTTGGTATTGCTTTTCACTACTCATCTATATCACGTGGTGTTGTTGTTATCGGTGATGTTGTTTATTTTTTAACTATCATTGGTTTCTTTCTTTTGTTGTGTAAAACGGCTTTGGAAAAACGGAAATGGTAGTAAACTCAAACTTAATGTTAGATAAAACCAATCACGTTTTTTTTTATCTCAACAACGGTACCCATTTACTCGACCTTGCGGGTGCCGTGCAAACATTTCATGAAGCCACCAACTACGGCATCGAGTATGAGATACATTACGTTTCTGACAATCCCAATCAAAAAAGTTCTGCCAATTTAGGCTTTTCAAACTTAGACATTTTTTCTGAAATTGACATCAAACCAAACGATATACTCATCGTTGCGGGGTTCCGGGTTTGTTATTTAAATAAAGAAAATACGGGATTATTTAATTGGTTGAAGCAAGCCGATGCTGTAAATGCGACGATTTGCTCTGTCTGTACAGGTGCATTTATGTTAGCAGAAGCAGGTTTATTGGATGGGAAAGAATGTACAACGCATTGGGATTTTACGGGAAAACTACAAAAAGAATACCCCCGGCTCAAGGTTTTGAAAAATCGCCTTTTTGTAAAAAGTGATAATATATATACGAGTGCGGGCGTGACAACAGGGATAGATTTGGCTTTGTTTCTCTTAGAAAAACGGCACGGTGCTAAGTTTGCGTATCAAATTGCACGTGAATTGGTTGTCTATATACGTCGAGACGGGAGTGCGACACAAGACAGCATATATATTCAAAATCGGCAACACATCAACAGCAGCGTCCATGAAATCCAAGATTGGATTATTCATCATTTGGATGAAAAAATCAAAATAGAACAACTCGCTGAACGGATTTATACAAGTCCGCGCAACTTGACGCGGCTTTTCAAAACCACAACAGGCATTACAGTTGGTGAATATATCGAATCCTTACGTGTTGAAAAAGCGATGCAATTGTTGAAAGAAAACCATAAAGTGGATGCCGTTGCCCAATCCTGTGGCTTCCAAAGTACCAATCAACTACGTAATATTCTAAAAAAACGAAAGGGCGTTTTACCTTCTTCTCTCTCTGATTTGTCTTGAAACTGCGCTTTCTTGTCCTTGTTGATAATCCATAAAACAGGTAGCTTTGTGTCCGTTTTTAACAATAATTAAAATCTACTATTATGAAAAATGCTGTTTTATTACTCGCTTTATGCCTGTTGTTTCCTCCTTTTTTAGAATCACAGACCCCTCAGTATAAAGAGGCTTTCGCTTACTTTTGTCCACCCTGCGACAATGATTGCGACAATCTGCAATTTGAAAAAGAAGGAAAATGTACCCATTGTGGAATGACATTAGTAAAACAAAATATCGCCGAAAGGCAAGCAAAACTTAAAGAAAATAAGATGACTATAGCTTTTTATTTACAAGATGGCGTTGAAGTTTTAGACTTCGCAGGACCGATGGAAGTGTTTACTTATGCTGGTTTCAAGGTGTTTACAGTCTCAAAAAAGAAAGAGTTTATCACAGCACAAGGCGTTCTGAAAGTCATGCCTGATTACAGCATTGACGATGCTCCGCCTTCAG
>JAYTMI010001077.1:0-2428 GCA_043728625.1 Saprospiraceae bacterium
CAAGCCGCCCCGGGCGACCACAAGGGCTACGAATATGCGCGAACACAGAACCCTACCCGCACTGTTTTAGAAAAAAACTTGGCTGCCCTTGAAAATGGGACGGATGCAATTTGTTTTGCATCAGGTTTGGCGGCAATGGATGCGGTTATCAAATTGCTGCAATCAGGTGATGAAATATTGAGTTGCGACGACTTATATGGGGGTTCTTACCGCCAAATCGTAAGGGTTTATGGCAAATTTGGCATTACGGGGCGGTTTGTAGATATGTCAAATGCCGAAACATTTGCACAACAGATTTCTGAAAAAACAAAATTGATTTGGATTGAAACGCCCACAAATCCGATGTTGGGTATTGTGGATATTGCGGCTATTTGTGCAGCAGCCCGAGCAAAAGGCGTTACGACTTGTGTTGACAATACTTTTGCGTCGCCATATTTGCAAAATCCTTTGGATTTGGGTGCAGATATTGTGTTGCACTCTGCAACAAAATATATTGGCGGTCACTCAGATGTCGTTCATGGTTGCGTCATTACAAAAGACGCTGAACTGGCTTCGCAACTCCGTTTCCTTCAAAATGCTTCGGGTGCAGTGCCGGGACCGCAAGATTGCTTCTTAATACTGAGGGGTATCAAAACGCTGCATTTGCGTGTGAAAGCGGCTTGTGAAAATGCAGAGAAAATTGCTGATTTTCTTCAAGCGCATCCAAAAGTGGATAAAGTCTATTATCCAGGGTTCAAAAATCATCCAAACCATGAAGTGGCTAAAAAGCAAATGCGCATGTTTGGGGGTATGATTAGTTTTGACCTAAAAGGCGGTAGCGTCGAAGATGCGACAACCGTTTTATCCGGTACGCATTTGTTTTCGCTTGCTGAATCGCTCGGCGGTGTTGAGTCGTTGATTGGGCATCCCGCGTCTATGACTCATGCTTCGATTCCACGTGAATCACGCATGAAAGTGGGTTTGACCGACTCTTTGATTCGCCTTTCTGTCGGTGTTGAAGATGTGGACGATTTGATTGAAGACTTGCGTCAAGCTATTGAAAAAGTAGCTGCATAAATATTGTTTTACATAAAAAAGCCTCGCATAACGTTATGTGAGGCTTTTTTTATGTAAAATACTGAGGGGGTCAAAATGCGGACAAACCCACAGAAAGATAATTCCGCAAAGGCATTTCCGACAATTTACCTGTCAAATCCAACCATTTTATATATTTCTGAAAAGCAAGATGTTCAAGCAAAACAAGTTGCGCTTGGCGTTTCAGAACCAGTTCTTGCATCTGTAACAAAACGAGTGGTGGCGCACCTTGTATGTTGGCATAATGGTCGAGGGCGTACAGCGTTTGGCTTTCATTCACTTGTTTTTCAATAAAATCATATTCTTTAAAAATTAGGTCTAAGTCTTGTTGGACGTTGAAAATCTCCAAATCGAAGTTGGTTTGAAGGTTTTTCAACTTGTTTTCTGCTTCCAATCGTTTGAAAGCAATGTTGTTCAACTCGATTTTTGAAGACCCCCGATAAGGTATCGCAATGCCCACACCCACCGACCATTCTCTAACAAGGGCATCTTTATTACGTGCACTGTTTCGTAATTGGGCGTAGTCAATAATCTTTTTAGTTTGAGATTTTTCAAGATTATAATCGGATTGTACAACGCCAATGGCTGCTTGTTGATAGGCCAAAACAGGGTTTTTATCAGCCGTTGTAGGCAATTCACTTGCCAAACGGCGCAACATACTGAGGGGTATCCAATCAGCAGTGTCGAGTTGTAAACTGTCAGATGTGTCGAAAGTCCTTTTCAAAAATTGGTTGATATTACGGATTGAGCCTTCGGATTGAAGCATTTTTTGTTGAAAATCAAAGGCGGCCTCTTCAGCTTTGATAAGGTCTTCGATATTGAAATTGGTCGAAAGCTTTGCCATTTTTTGCAAAACATCTCGTTTGTCCACAAAAACAGTGGACAACTGGCGATACATATTGAGTGCTGCCTGTTCAAACCGATATTCGACGAGCAAAGCATAGCGGTCGTACAAAACGTCTTTGAACAGCACCGTGCGTTCGGCTTGTTCTTTAACCAAACTCGCCGCTTTTTGCTGCCTTAAACCTTTCATTTCGTCCCAACTATTGAACGAAGTACGCACACGATACTCCTGTCGTTTCCAATCAAAACGGTCTGTTTCTGTTTGAAAATCAATTTTTTCTAAAAAAGGTAATTTATAAGATTGGGCATTCAACACATCAATTTTGCGCTCTTGTAAGGCAATTGCTGTTTGGGTTTTGGCTGTCGCCAAAATGCTACTCGTTGAAAATGAGGTTTGCCCAAAGGCTGTTTCCACTAAAACGACAAGTGCTAAAAGGGAAAAGGTATATTTTCGACAAATTTGGTACATATATTAATGCTTGCTTATTTTAACTGCCCATTGTTGTTGCCC
>JAYTMI010001078.1:0-2761 GCA_043728625.1 Saprospiraceae bacterium
TTAACAGTGAATCCACAATACCGTGAAATATTTGTCAAACGGTCAAAAATCATCTCAACCATGCGACGCATTTTCGACGACAAAGGTTGGTTGGAAGTGGAAACGCCGATTTTGCAACCGATTCATGGCGGGGCGGCTGCACGACCGTTCACTACGCACCATAATACACTGGATATGCCACTTTATTTGCGTATTGCCAATGAATTATACTTGAAAAGGCTCATTGTAGCGGGTTTTGATGGCGTTTATGAATTCGGTAAAATGTTCCGCAACGAGGGTATGGACAGGACACACAACCCTGAATTTACAGCTTTGGAGTTTTATATTGCCTACAAAGACTATAATTGGATGATGGAAACGACCGAAAACCTGTTGGAAAAAGTGGCCATTGCCGTCAATGGCGATACCAAAGTGACCATCGGTGAGAACGTTGTAGATTTCAAAGGTCCTTATGAGCGTCTTTCGATTTTTGGGGCGATTGAAAAATACACAGGCATTGATGTCAGCGAAATGGACGAAGAAGCACTGAGGGGTGTCTGCCGTCAATTTCATATCCCAGTGGACGGATCTATGGGCAAAGGCAAATTAATAGATGAATTGTTCGGTGAAAAAGCTGAACCCAATTTGATACAACCGACATTTATTACAGATTACCCTGTTGAAATGTCGCCTTTGACTAAAAAACATCGGTCAAAAGAAGGGCTTGTCGAGCGTTTTGAGTTGTTTGTCAACAGCAAAGAAGTAGCGAATGCTTACTCCGAGTTGAACGACCCGATTGAGCAACGCGAGCGTTTTGAAGATCAACTCCGACTCGCTGAACGTGGCGACGATGAAGCGATGATGATGGACGAGGATTTCCTCCGTTCATTGGAGTATGGTATGCCGCCGACATCTGGCATCGGCATCGGTATTGACCGTTTGACGATGATGTTGACAAATCAAACGTCTATTCAAGAGGTATTGTTCTTCCCGCAGATGAAACCTGAAAAGGCGTAGTTTTTATAACATTAAAATAAACGGAGGCTGTCTAAAAGGCTGATACTAACTTTTTTAGACAGCCTCTGTTTATTTAAGGGAATGTGAAATTGGACTTGAATGTCCATTTTAATGTAAGAAAAGAGAAAAATACTGAGGGGTCTCTTTTTATCCAAAATACTACCCGCAGGGGTAATACAACTTTACTTTCTATTGCCGAACTTTGGAGCAATAATCAAAGTAAATGGTACGCAATACATTCCACATCTTTATCTTCTTACTTTTTGGATGTAACTTTCTTACAGCACAGGAGAGTTACAGCAGCCATTATTTACGCAAAATTGCGGAGAGTAAACCCCAATCAAAGTATGATTCATTGATGTCACATGGTGCTGCATTGAGTTTAAAAGATACCACTAAAGCCCTTACCTTTTTTGTTGAAGCCTTTAATATTGCCTTGCACGAAAACGATATACATAAACGTGTCATGACTAATATCGCTTGCGGTGAAATGTTTATAGAAAAAGGAGCTGTCAGAAAGGCTTTTGGCTATTTTTTTAGGTCGCGGAATCTGTTGGGAGACATTACGGCTGATTATAAAGGCGGTTTAATTAGTTTTGGTATCGCACGGACGCAATATATAGGTGGAAATTATCAGACAGCAACGCTCAATTTCTTAGCAGCTATTTATGCGGCACAAACCATAAAAGATAAGAACCTCGAAGCCGAAGCAACAGAATATCTCGGTCTCATTTACAGCAATTTTCAAGACTATACGCAAAGCATCAGCCACTATCGCAAGTGTTTTGACTTGAAAAAGAGCCTTGATGACGACAAAAGCTGTCTGCGTATCGCTGAAAAATTAGGTGACATCTATTATTTCAATCGGCGTTTTGACAGTGCTTACTACTATGCCAATTTATCCATTCAGTTTGCTGAAACTTTGCAATTGCCGAAGGATATTCCCTTGGCGCGGTTGAACAAAACGGCGGCTTTGATTCGTTTAAAGAAGTTAGACAATGCTTTTGATGAGTTGCGCTATTTCAATACCCTCAAATGGGACAAAAGTAATGAGCCTTTGAAAGCCCGTTTGTGGACGATTAAAGGTAATTATTGGTTGCAAAAAGACAATAAGAAAATAGCGATGGTTCATTACGATTCAGCCATTACTTTAGCGCAAGCCAAGGATATGCCTGAATTATACACCATCGTTTATAGGAACATGGCAGAGTCTTTTTATGATGTCAAAGACTACAAAACGGCTTATGATTATTATCAAAAATACACAACCAAGGTGCGACAGCTCAATACAGGCGGCACAGCTTTGAATTTGGAAAGCGTACAGAGGGTTTTTGATGTCAATTCCTCAAAAGATGAAATAAAATTGCTCAATAATGAGAATAAACTCCAAGAATTGCAACTACTGAACGCAGCAGCACTTAGGAAAAGCCTTGAAATAGAACGAAAAAGCCTCGAAACGGAAAATCTGCTCAAAGACTCCATGATACTGAGGGGTCAGGCATTGCAAGCATCGCTCGATAGAGAATACCAACTCCAACAAGCGAAACTAAAAGACGAGCGCAATCTGCGTTTGAGCCTGCTGTTCGGATTAACGACTGCCCTTTTACTCGGCGGATTGGCTTATCGGCAGTTCAAAAAACAAAAAAATAAGAATACCATTATTAAAAAACAAGCTGAAGAATTAGAAACGCTGATGAAAGAAATACATCATCGTGTGAAAAACAACTTACAGGTCATTTCAAGTCTTTTGGATTTACAATCCATG
>JAYTMI010001079.1:0-2679 GCA_043728625.1 Saprospiraceae bacterium
TTGAAAAAAGAAGTTTTAGGGACTGTGATTACCGTTTTTGACGGTTTAGAAACAACCGTTTTTTGTTGCGGCTTCGGTGCTGTTGTATTTTTTTTATTCTTAGACATATCGTTCTGTTTTGTAAAATCATACTGATTGTCAAGGTGAATGTTTCAAACACGCTCAATAATCGTTGCAACACCCAAGCCTGCCCCGCCGCCCAAAGCAATCAAAGCCCGTTTGAGTCCACGCCGTTCCAGTTCATCGAGTACCGTTCCAAGCAACATCGCCCCCGTCGCACCCAACGGATGCCCGAGCGCAATGGCTCCTCCATTGACGTTTAAAATGGTATCATCAATCGCCATATCACGCTGAAATTTCAGAACAACTGATGCAAATGCCTCGTTCACTTCCCACAAATCAATGTCTTTTGGCGTTAAGCCCGCTTTTTTTAAGACTTTTTTTGCAGCCGCAATATGACCCAACAACATAATTGTCGGCTCACCACTAACGGTTGAGGTAGCAACCACACGCGCTCTAGGAGTCAAGCCAACTGCCTTGCCTTTCTCTAAACTGCCGACCAATACCGCAGCCGCACCGTCCACCACACCCGACGAATTGCCCGCCGTATGCACGTGCCGAATGTACTCTACTGAGGGGTACTTTTTTTGCGCCATCGAGTCAAAACCCATTTCGCCCATGCCCGAAAACGAAGGTCTCAAAGCCGCCAAAGCTTCAGATGAACAATCGGGGCGCACATGCTCATCTTTGTCCAAAATGACTAAACCGACCCAATCACGAATCGGTATGATGGATTTGTCAAAAAAACCGTTTTGCATCGCATAAGTCGCTCTTTGATGCGATTGGAGTGCATAAACATCGAGTTCTTCGCGGCTAAAACCTTCCATAGTTGCTATCAAATCAGCCGCAACACCTTGTGGCAAATAGTTGATTTTACCCACAACATCAGGGTCAAAAAGCATCGGACCATCGTCAGAGTGCATCGGGACGCGGCTCATACTTTCTACACCGCCCGCCACGATGAGGTCTTCAAGTCCAGAACGAATTTTCATCGCTGCCAAATTGACCGCTTCCAAACCCGAACAACAAAAACGATTGATTTGCATCCCGCCGACCGTCTCGTGCCAATCCGCAAAAAGCAACGAAGCTTTACCAATATTGCCACCTTGATCGTCCATCGCCGTCACGCAGCCGAAAATACCGTCATCTACTTGCGACGTATCAAGGTCATTTCGGCGTTGCAATTCCTTTAAAACATCGCCCAAAAGGTCAATCGCACGAACTTCATGCAGCGACCCCGATGATTTGCCCTCGCCACGCGGCGTTCTGATAGCGTCGTATATATATGCGTCTGTCATTCTTTTTTATTTCTTTTTGAGTAATTTAATAAAATCTTCTTTTGAAGGCAAAACCAAAGCATATTCGCTTGCAAATATCTGTGTATTGTCTTCTGGTAGTGTATATTCAACGACCATTTCGCTTTTGTACCGACAAAGAACAATACCAACCGTTCGATTTTCATCTGGCAATTTAATTTCACGGTCATAGTAATTGACATACATCTGCATCTGACCTAAATCCTTGTGTTCTAATTCGCCAATTTTTAAGTCAATCAAAACGAACGCTTTTAGCAAACGGTTGTAAAAAACAAGGTCAATATGAAAATGCTTTTCGTCAAACGTAATACGCTTTTGCCTCGCCACAAATGTAAAGCCTTTGCCTAATTCAAGTAAAAAGGCTTCTAATTGGTCAATTATTGCCGTTTCTAATTCTTCTTCACTATAAGATGAATGTGATTCTAAACCTAAAAAATCTAACATGTAAGGTGCTTTGATAGCGTCTGATGGGTTTTCAATTGTCCACCCTTCACGACTAAGAGCCAAAATACCTTCTTTGTCTCGACTTAATGCCAAACGTTGATATAAAGCACTATTAAATTGTCGTTTCAATTCTTTGAGATTTCACATATTGGCTGCTGTTTCTATCTCATAAAACGCTCTTTCATTTGGGTCATTCATACGCATTAAAAAGACATAATGTGTCCATGAAATACGAGGATTGGGGAAAGGATTCAATTCAGCAGTTTCAAACTGCTGAATTGGATAAGTTAAATAAAATTGACGCATTTGGCGTAAATTAGTACTCGAAAAACCTTTTCCAAACTCCTTTGAAAGTTCTGTACTTAAATGCTCTAACATTTCAGTCGCATATTTCGCACGTTTTTGCCCTTGCTGTTCATCTTCAACTATCCGTTTTCCAATATGCCAATAAGTCAGCACCATTGTGCTGTTGATATAACCCAATACTTGCTGTCGGGCTTGTGTAACGAGTTGTCGTATGTCGTTTAAAATCGATTCCATGATTGTTTACCTTTTTTTATTACATTTCTTTTGATTTTCTAAGGAATAATCGAATATACCCTGCTAAAGGCTCAAAATTAGAAAAATATATAAAAAACAGGGTTAATACTGAGGGGTAGTTTTCAGCGTAAAAAAACATCCGCAAGATTCGGGTTGTCCTCGTCTCCTTAACTCTCTACATTTGTATCAAAAAAAAGACATGGAGCAAAATATCAATTATCAACGCATCGAGCAAGCGATTCAGTTTTTGTCAAAAAACATCAATAATCAACCTGATTTAGACGATGTGGCGCGGCAAGTGCATTTGAGTCCGTTTCAT
>JAYTMI010001080.1:0-1933 GCA_043728625.1 Saprospiraceae bacterium
ACGATTTTTGACAAAGATCGCAAGCAAGAGCCTATCAATTCTTTGGCCGATTGTAAAATTGAAATTTACAATAACACAACCAAAGAGCAGGAATTGACCATTCCGAAACACCCCAAAGCGGTCTTTAATTTTCCTTTCAATGAAGGCAATCACTACACTGTTTTGGTCAGAAAACCGAAGTATATCAACCGTCGCATTGAGGCTTTTGTGAATATCAACGGCTGTATTATGTGTGTGGACGGCATGGGCGTTCAGGAGCTGAATATGGTGGCTTTGATGACACACGACAATGAAATTGGTTATTTCTTAGGTAGTGTTGACTTGGATTCTATTCAAATCGGTAAAAAGTTTATGATTCCAAATATTTACTACGATTTCGACAAGTCGTTTATTCGACCAGAAGCGGCAAAAGTCTTGAATAAACTGGCCATTTTCTTGAAAGACAATCCAGCGATTAAAGTCGAATTGGGCGCACATACCGACGTCCGAGGTTCTGATGCTTACAATTTATCCTTGTCTGACAGGCGCGCTGAATCAGCAGTGAGGTATCTCGTAGATAAATGTGGCATCAGTCAAGCCAATATCACTTGGAAAGGATATGGTGAAACACAACTCGTCAACAGTTGTGCAAATGGCGTGAAATGTTCAGAAGAGGCGCATCAAATGAACAGGCGCACCGAATTGAAAGTGACGGCAATTGCAGAGGAAGACCCGCTTTGGAATCACACACTAAAAGAGATAATTGAAGATAAAGACTTGTATACTAAAATCATAAAGCTAGAAAAAGCAGGGCAGGAGCAGCCAAGGACAGGTAGTGTGATTCGCCAATAGCTTATGTTAAATAAATATTCCTAACAACTTAATACATTGATTATGAATAACTTAATTTCTTTTTGCCGTTCAAAGAGCATATATCTGTGGGTATCTTTAAGTTTCATTAGTGTCTTCACGTTTGCTCAAAAGACACCCACCATTAAAGGTGTTAAAACAGATAACAGCTATGCCAATACAACAGAAATCAGTAAATTTAAAAATGCAACGGATGAGCAAGTTTTAGCTGAAATTGAAGGCGATTATGGCATTGGTGACATTGTGCGCATCGTTATATCAACGCCAAAACCCACTATTGATCCTTTAGCAAAGAGAGGCAATGACAAACCTGTCGCAACAAATATATCTACATCAACCCTTTATAAAACTGAAGATATTGTTGCGCCAACTATCAACTTAACGCAATCAGTACCACCCATTCAGCCTAAAACTTCGCCACAACAACCGACAGCACCCCCTCAGTATAACGGGAATAAACAGCCGAATTTTGATGCGCCAAGTATTTCTAAAACAGAACCACATACACCAAATTTGCCTGCAAAAACGCCTAATATGGATAATCCATCAAGAGAAATGTTGATTCCCGCTACACGAATGGATGGGACACCTATTCAAAAAGAGTCCGTTTTGATACCAGAAACAGTCACTACCGAAACGGTGAAAGAGAAATCACCTTTTGCTCCAACTGAACGCATTGAAGGGAGGTCTTCTTCTCTTACAAATAAGGCAGAAAGAACATCCAGAAGCTCAAGTGTTTCAAAAAAATCGGGTTTTTCTATCAACAAAAAATCGTCATTGTTCAAAAAAACGAGTTATAAAAAAACGAAACATCGGAAAGTTAAGAACAAGCAAAAGGACAAGTGTTATAAGTTTTAGGAAATTGGTATCGAGTTTTTCAAAAACAACCCATACCTTTTTGTCAAAAATCAAGAATGACAATACATTATAGATATTGGGTAAATTGTATATTTGCTTTGGCAGGTCTAATTTTGTTTACTTTACCGAAACAACAAAAAGAGAAGAAAAAATTCAGAATAGTAAGCAATAAAGTGAAATTTTGCTCGATTCTAAGATTGTAAAATAGACAAATACAAATTTTCTG
>JAYTMI010001081.1:0-2891 GCA_043728625.1 Saprospiraceae bacterium
GACAAGGTACTTATGTTCTTTTAGCATCGGAATGGAAAAACAGGTTAGGTTAGGTTCGTTACGATAACCGCTTCTTTTTTACAGATGAGCCAAGTGCTATGGCTGCGCTTTTGGTTGATTTGCGTAAAATCAGAAAAGTAGAAATTAATTCAAAAACAGAACATGGAAGATGAGTTGAATCGGTTGAATAAATCATGTTTTAAGTCCTTTCCTTGCTTTTTCTGCTTGTGTTTTAAACTTATTGTTCTTCTTTAAGGTTTAAAACCTAATTTAAGACGAACAATCAATCAAAATAAAGTGGATTTTAAAATCAGTATCAACACTCTTTTCCCCTTTTTAACCCTATTGCAAGGCTGGCTCTTTGCAGGGCTGCTAGTACTGAGGGGGCGGCGTGAGGAGCGTTATTCAGATCTATGGCTTGCTTTTTTGTTGTTTTTGCAAGGTTTAATGGTCATTCCATTTCTTTTAGGTTGGTTGGGTATTAATTTTCTATGGGAAAAATTGACCTTTCTACCTTGGGACAGTTTCGGTTGGGCTGCCGTTCCTACAACGTATTTGTTTCTCAAAAGCTTGACGAATGGCGTTTTACTTGGCAGCGCGATGGGCATCATTTTATACCTTACGGCATTATTTTTATCTATCACTTCCTCATAGGTGGCTATGGTTTATGGCATAGAGAATTTGTCTTGCGTTGGTGGCATGATATTGAACATCAGCATTTTATACATGATGCACTTTTGATAGCGAGTTATGTTCAGACTTTTTATTATTATTATTTAAAACTCTAATCTAAATTAAAATGAAAAATGTACTCATCATTTTGGCATTGATGCTTTATTATTCAACATTCTCAATTGGGCAAAACAATTCCTTGTTTTATAAATGTATTTTCCGAAATAGTGACTTCCCATTTTATATTTAACTTTCAAATACTTTTTAAAATTTTAAAATACTTAACATGAAAAAAAATAATCATTTTAGTAGTCTCTCTCTTCGTTTTTAACATCACTTTCACTTTTACACAAGGCGATTGGACTTCGATAAAAGGTTCTGGTAAAGTTGTGACACTCAAACCTAATGTCATTAATTTTGACAAAATTAGAACAGATATTTCTTGCAAAATACGTATTGAAGTCGGGAAAGCCAAATCTTTAGAAATTGATATTGACGACAATTTGTCTAATTTATTGGATATTCAAGAAGATGAAAAAGAGCATAAATTGACTTTGAAATTGGATTTGAAGAAAACAGGGAAAAACTCGTGGGTGCAAAGTGCCAATATTGTTGTACGAATTACAATGCCCGAAATGTCCGTTTTTACTCAAAATTCAAATGGCGATACTGAAATAGAAGGTCTGTTACGCGGCAACGGACAAATCCGTTTCGATGCGACGGATTCTTATGAAGCAAAATTGGATGGTAATGGCGATATTCAGAATGTGGGAACAGTCAAAGCTACGAAAATTGACCGTATTGGCAATGGTCGTGTGAGTGATGAAAAGCTGGTGAAACGGTATCGAGGTGCTGTGGACGAAGTAAAAGATAAAATTAAAATACGATTTCAAAATAACAGTGCTATTCCTCAAAAAATTGCTTTTATCTTTTACGAACCCAGTCAAAATGGCAGTAATGGTACGGTTATAAAAGTGTTAATGCCTTTTGCAAGTGCTTCTTTTAAGGTTGAAGTCGGTACACGATTCTACAATGCCAATGAGGGGCAAGTGGGTACAGTCATGGGTGGCGGAAAATTGAGAGAAAAACCTTTATATATTGTTAAAAAAGGTGACGATGGAAAATTGGTAAAAATATATTAGGCATCCGTCATGCCGATTTTTAGGCACAGAAATTTCCGAAAATCAATCTGTAAAAGGGTATATTAGTATATCAATCAATTCATTAGAAATAATGGTTTTATACTACTTCTCTATTAATGGCTGTCATTTTTTTAGAAATTAGGGGCGTAGAAGGAAACAGTGTCAGAATACTTTTGGTTGTGATAAGGAAATTATCATTTTTTTAACTAAATTTTATTTACAATCAAAGCTATTGCAATGAAAAAAATTAACACATTCCATTTTCCCACGAGTCAGTCTTTTGACATTTTGACAGCTTCACAAATGGCTGAAGTTAAGGGTGGAGAGTCAACCTACACAGATCTCTTAGCGAGTTTAGGTTTAACAGAGGCAGACATTGCCGCCGCCGCCGCGTTTGCCGCTGCTGTTGGTCCAATTAGTGCAACTTTGGACGACAAACGGAGAGACCGTCCAGGTGGTGGCATTTCGACTCATTAGTTTACCCCCCTCAGTATATCGCTCATTTTGAATAACAGCAGCGATTGCTTCCTTAGAATGAAGTAACAAAACTGAGAAGTGGTAATTAATAACTCTGACTTAAACTTATTTTTAACAAACCTTGCAGTGTCTTTACTCTCAAGCCTGCTACTAAATTAATCTATTTCAATGATGAAAATTGCAAATATTCAACAAGACCTGACTTCTGTTGAACAGCTTTCAACACGGGATTTACTAACAATCAAAGGTGGTAAAAACAATGATGATAAACGGCGCATGCGCCCAGGTGGAGGTACAACGACAAGTAGCCCATGTAAATCAGATCGAGAGTAAGCGAAACAGTCAACTGGTCTTAATAAATTTTTGACCAGTTGACTGATTCAATGACAACACATTTGCGAATCTAATTTGAAGCGATCAAAATATTAAGTACAATACCATTATAATCTTACATGAACTATTCTTAACCAGACAGTTTGAAATGAAAAGACCGCTACATGACACCTCCCGATGCTTTTTGGGGCTTTTTTTTCTTTTTTGCAACTTGATACTGAGGGGGGCAGAAACGACAGATTTGCCTTTTCAAAATTCACCGTTGCG
>JAYTMI010001082.1:0-3558 GCA_043728625.1 Saprospiraceae bacterium
CTATCGTTATGTGTTAGATGCTGCTTCGCGGTTGCTTGAAAGGCGCGTGGTGGTCACCTATAAGGACGAAACAGGGCGGCGTATGGTGCTTGAAACCAACCTGATTGCGGGTTTTGCAAAACCTGAAAAAATGGTGAAAAACGACCCGCTTTTCATCCGTTTGACCTTTCATCCGCAGCTAAAACCTTTTCTATTGCAGTTGCAAAAAGACTTTACGAAGGTGGATTTACGAAATTACAAGTTTCTCCGCACAGGCACGAGCATCCGTTTATACCATCTTTTGAAGCAGTATTGGGGTCGTCGGCAGCCAACGGTCGAGTTATTGCTCGAAGATTTGAAGGAAATGTTGGGTGTGGCGAATAAATACGAGTTATATGGGCATTTTAAAGCGGCTGTATTGCAAGAAGCCCAAAAACGATTAACAGATACAACGGACATCAGTTTTGCTTACCAAGAGGTCAAAAAAGGTAAAAAAGTCGTTGCGATCATTTTTCACATCAAAGAAACGGGTGGTGGGCAACTCGCAAAGGAGGATGTGCCGAAAACCAAGGCCATAAAGCTCCAAAAAGGGCAGTCTGTGGACTCGCCAAACTTAGACAATGAACGATTAATCGTGGATTTGACCCCTTTGATTTGTACAAATTGGGGTGTTTCTGCTAAAATGTTGCGCACTTTGGTACAAAACCACAGCGAAGAAGCCATACAACAAGCGGTTCGGGTGACCGAAAATGCGCTCACGCAGGGGAAAGTGAAGGAGGCGGCAGGCTTTTTTGTTCAAGCTGTGCGACAAGGTTATTCGGATGCTGTTAAAGAACCTATCATAGACGTTACAAAGAAAAAAGCGCAACAAGAAGCACAAAAAAAGTTAGAGATGGCGGAAAAAGAACGTTTCGCCCAGGAAAGACAACAGGCGTTTGAAAAAGAAAAAACGGCTGTATTGAGCCTTTTGTCAAAAGATAAATCGCTGCGTATTGCGGTCATTACCCGTTTGCATGGCGGCATACTGAGGGGGAGCTACGACGATGCAAAAACGTTTGAAGAGAATATGAAAACGCCTCTTTTGCTCGGTGCGGTTTTGAATATTGTCAAAAGTATAAAGGAATCATAAATTCTGTAAAACATGTTTATTTTTTAAACCTTATTTACATTGTAAGTTGTGTTTTTAATGTAAACAATGTAAAAAAAGCTATGTGTCCTACTGTGTCTATGTGTTAGTTAAAACTAACGTATCATGCGGTCAGGATAATCCGTAATCAAACCGTCCACACCCAATTTTATTAAAGCTTTCATATCGGTGACTTCGTTCACCGTCCAAGGGATGACGCGTATGTTTTGCGCATGACAATAATCCACCACTTTTTTATCCACTAACACATAATAAGGGCTGTAAATGCTGGGCTTGAAGCTGATTTTAGACAAATTGGCTTCGACAGTGCCTTCATTTTCAATCAACAGTGCCGTCGTTATTTTTTTGTCCAATTGATGAACCGCTTCTAAGGCACGCGGATCGAAAGATTGAATACAGGTTTTTTCGTAGATATTTAATCGTTTAACACTCACCAATACCAGTCCGGCGAAGGTTTTTACTGAGGGAGTGAGCGATTCGTCCCACTCGGGTTGCGATTTGATTTCAATATTAAAATAGGGTAGGGGACGTTTATTTTGTTTGCAATAAGTCAGGACTTCTTCGACCATTTCGGTCAAAGTAGGTTTAAAAACACGCATCCGTTGCTGGGTCAAAAAACGGGAATTGCCGCGGCTGCCGCAGTCGTATTTGCGGACTTCGTCGGCGGACATCTGCCAAATCAATTTTTTTTCCGCTTCTTCTTTGGTTATCGGTGTATTGTCTGCATTTTGACAAATCTCTGGATTGATCCACGGCTCGTGAGAGATGATGAGTTGGCTGTCTTTGGTCACCGCCAAATCGAGTTCGAGCGTTGTGACACCCCATTCCAGTGCTTTTATAAAAGCAGGAATCGTGTTTTCGGGCAATAAACCACGTGCGCCTCGATGTCCTTGCCAATCGAAAGGCGTTTTTGGGGTGTTATACTGAGGGGGGTGGCAAGCAGAAAAAAGGAGAAAAAATAGGCAAAAAAGCGATATTCTCATTGTAAAAAGTATTTTATACATGTTAATATTTGTAAACATTGTAAAATTAAAAAACAATGTTTTAGTATTAAACAAGGTAAATGAATTGAATTTTTTCTCAAAAGTAGAAAGTGATAGGCAGAAGGCTAGGCGTTAGGGCGTTTATTTTACAAACTTTACAGTTCCTTAACGCCTTCTTAATATGGGGATCATACAGCGACCCTACTTTTGTGGCATAAAAAAGGAAATACAAACTAAGAGTAAGTTTTATTTTTAGCAAAAAATGCGGTTAACGATGGTGAAAAGGGCTTCCTGGGAAGCAAATGCCTCGTTTGACCGTTTTTTTTTGCGCTTATTTGAACGACAAACAATTACTTTTGCTCAATCAATAATGAACGAATTTCTCACTTTTAACAGAAAAATCAATGAGCAACAGTATCAAAGCCCTACTTGTCTTCTGCGCTTTACCGACACTTCTTTTTGCCCAAAACACCTTCACACACGACGACACGCTACGCGGCAGTATCACCCACGAACGGGCTTGGTGGGATTTGACCTACTACGAACTGCGTGTGCGTGTTGACCCCGACAAACAAAGCCTTGAAGGCAGCACAACCGTTTTTTACAAAGTTCTTGAGCCCTATCAAACGCTACAAATTGACCTACAGCCCCCCCTCAGTATAAAAAGGGTTTTGCAAGAGGGTAAGACTTTGACATTCAAGAAAGATGGTCAAAACGCTTATATTATAACACTCGAAAAGCCGCAGCAAAAAGGTCAGTTAGAGTCTGTGGTGGTTGAATATGCGGGTCAGCCGAAAGTCGCAAAACGGGCACCGTGGGACGGTGGTTTTTCGTGGGCAAAAGACAAAAATGGACAGCCTTTTGTCGCCACCTCTTGTCAAGGTTTGGGCGCGAGTGTGTGGTGGCCTTGCAAAGACCACATGTATGATGAAGCAGATTCGATGCTGATTTCGGTGACGGTGCCACAGAATTTAATGGACGTATCCAATGGGCGTTTGCGCAAAACGACGGTGAATGACGATGGCACAAAGACTTTCGATTGGTTTGTTCAAAACCCGATTAATAACTATGGCGTGAATGTCAATATTGGTAATTACACCCATTTTTCAGAGGAATACGCAGGTGAAAAAGGTCCATTGAGCATGGATTATTATGTTTTGCCCGAAAATTTAGAGAAAGCAAAAGAACAATTCAAACAAGCGGGTTTGATGATGAAGGCGTTTGAGCATTGGTTTGGACCTTATCCGTTTTATGAAGACGGCTATAAATTGGTGGAAGTGCCGTATTTGGGCATGGAACATCAGAGTTCTATTACCTACGGTAATAAATACGCAAACGGTTATCTCGGGCGCGATTTGTCCGGTACAGGTTGGGGTTTGAAATGGGATTTTATAATCGTGCATGAGTCAGGGCATGAGTGGTTTGCGAACAACATCACGTACCGCGACA
>JAYTMI010001083.1:0-2081 GCA_043728625.1 Saprospiraceae bacterium
CCTAAGCCCCTATCTTGTTGGGCTTGGATTAATAGGCATTTTATTCTCTTTGCTATTAAAAGGAGATAATTTTTATATTTAAGTCATTTCAAACTTAAAAACCATGAGTTTCATAATTAATTTTTTCAATTTTTTCAAAAGTAAAAAAAACAATGATGAGCAGAATATCGCTATTCATTCTGCTCCTTCTCGTGATATTGATAAATACTTCAAGGACAGGCTTGAACGTAAAATCAATATTTATGACAAATTAGCGAAAAGAAATAAGTATCTATTTTGGATTATGACTTCAATATCCATGATTTGTGCAGCCTTAGTGCCTGCGTTAATCAATCTTAATTGTACTATTCCAGCAACCATACTTAGCTTGATAGTTACAATCATGGTGGGCTTACAAGGAATTTTTCATCCGCGTGAACATTGGCGCAACTATGATAGGATATCTGCTACGCTTAGAAGAGAAGAAATGTTGTTTTCAACGAAGTCTGGCGTGTATGAAGATATTAAAGAAGATACTAAAATGCTTGTACTTTTAGTGAGTCGTGTCGAAGACTTTATCGCCAGAGAAAGAGAAGATACTATTATTATGCGTACCAGCGAACAAGAATTGTCTGTAAATGTAATAAAAACCAAAGGTAGTGTTTAAAGTAAAATGGGCAAGTTTAGTCAAAACATTATCTCACACCACTCAACACCAATTCAAAATGGAAAAAAATCAAAAGCACCAAGTCCACAACCTCATCATCTTAGATGAAAGCGGGTCTATGGAGTCCATTAAAGACACCATTATTCAAGGGTTTAATGAAATTGTGCAGACCATCAAAGATTGAGGATATGATAGAAAACTAAAATTCATACAACATTTTAACTTTTAAAATCAAAATGAGTTTTTATCTTAGAATCAAAACCAATAAGCACTTGACATACAAAGAATTAATGTCAAACTTAGCGTTTCAAAACGTTGAAGTAAGCCAACCCGACGAGCTTAGTGAGCCTATTAACAGCGATATCTGTAAAGTATTTATGCCTCATGAATCAACCCGAGGTGTCATTTTATACTATTCAAATGCTGAATATGTCGTTGGCATTAATATCTTGTCAAGTGAAACAGATTTTCGATTAGCCCTTAATATCGCTGAAACAATCTCTATTATGACCCATTCAGACATTATTCCAGAGGATAGCGAAACGAGTATTGACTTAAAAATGTTCAAAACGCATTACAATGAAGAATGGATTGAAAAGGAAAAACTATTAGGCGTGCCTTTTTTATTAGATAATATTGGTCAAAAAGGGCAAATAGTAGCAATAGACTGCTGTTATATGACCTACCTTATTGGACCTAAAATTCATGCATCACTTGATAAAAGTTCTGTACAAGCCTATTACAACAGTTTGGTAGAAAAAATTTGTAAGACACAGTTCTTTGACCAGAATAAATATATAGTGCCTCATGTGATGCAAGTAAAATACAAAGAAACAGAAGCTGTAAAAAGTATGATTGTTTTGTATCCAAATGGCGAGCAATTTTTACCTAAGTCTGATATCCTTGTCATTCAATATGAGAATGAAACCATTGAACTACCCTACGACAAAATAAGTCACATTGCGAATGTTCATTTTCACCGAATTGACGAAGAACAATATGTCGTGGATAGTTTGACAAAGGAGGAATTTATTAAATGCTTTCAGTCTGCAAAGTCTCTTTAATCAACACTATCCCCCTCAGTATTTACGACCAATTAGCCTTAAATAGGAAAATAAAAACGATATACAATACGTAAATAATCAATTATTTTCAAAATAATATTTTTCTAAACTCAATAATGATTGAACATGGAAAAAACTCAAAAGCACCAAGTACACAACCTAATCATCTTGGACAAAAGCGGGTCTATGGAGTCCGTATTTTACTAATTTTTATCAAAAACAATTTCTCTACCATCACAAAACAATCCACAAATTCAAAACAACCATCATTCAACCGACATTTCCCACAGAAATTTCCATAAAATCTATTTTAATGTAGATTTGTAAATGGAAACCAAATATAGTAGTAAAAGCCTTAGTCATTTAGGCAT
>JAYTMI010001084.1:0-1742 GCA_043728625.1 Saprospiraceae bacterium
GTGTAATTCGTGAAATTAGTGTCAAAAAACGCAATCAATGACGATTCAAGAACTCAACGACCTCATAAAAAAGCGTCGGGCTATTTTTCCTAAAACATATATCACTGGGAAAGAAATACCACAAGACATCATCGAGCAAGTGCTTGAAAATGCGCATTATGCACCTACGCACAAGTTCACAGAGCCTTGGCGGTTTCGGGTACTGAGGGGGACCGCTTTGCAAAAATTGGCTGATTTTTTATTAACAGAATATCAAACGTTGACACCGCTTGCGGAGCAAACAGATATGAAAAGGAAGAAAATAGCTGAAAATCCTTTGCGCTCTGGTTGTGTCATTGTCATTTTGATGAAACGGCATGAGGATATTTTGCCCGAGTGGGAGGAAATCGCTGCCGTCGCAATGGCTGTTCAAAATATGTGGTTGACGTGTACAGCTTACGATATTGGCTCGTATTGGAGTTCACCTTCTGCAATTACGAACCGTGGTAGCGACTTTTTGAATTTGGCGGATGATGAACGGTGTTTGGGTTTGTTTTATATGGGTTATCACAATATGCCCAATTTGCAGCCGCAGCGAACACCGATTTCGGAGAAAGTAGAATGGGTAAATGAATAGATGAGGTTGTCTCAAAAGGTTCGTACAAATTTTTTTAGCCAAATTATATTTTATCAGAAGGCGTTTATGTTCGGGGAACTTTTGAAGTTCCCCGAACATGATGTTCTAACCAATAGAATATTTTGAATTAAAAAATCCTGTTTTACCTTTGAGACAGCCTCATTTAATACAAAACCGTCACATCTCCTTGCAAAATGACCGTTTTACCGGGTAAAACCTCAACTTCTGCATAAAATACATACACGCCTTGTTGTGCTCTTTGACCTCTAAAAGTACCATTCCAACCTTGTTCCAACACATTTGTTTCGATGTTTTTAGCTTCAAAAATATGCTCACCCCAACGGTCAAAAATGGCTAAACGGCGGATGAGCAAATTCTCTTTACTAAAAACCGTAAACGCTTGGTTGCCGTTTTTTGAATCTGGATTCATGGCATTGGGCGCATAAACATTGGGTTGAACAAATAAAGTAATCGTATCCCGCGCTGTACAACCTGCCGAATCTGTTACCGTTAAAGTCACATGCGTCGTTTCCTTAGGCGAAATGGCAAAAGTTAAACAGTTTTTACAATTCGCTGTGTCATTCGGCAACCAAAGGGCGGATACGACTTTTCGATTGGGTTTACCTTCAAACCGAACTGTTTGCCCTATTTTTACAATATCTTTAAAACTACTGAGGGGTACAATATCAACCGTCAAAACCGCAGGTTGACCCATCGTAAACGACAAAGGCCGATTGTAACAACCGACTGAATCCTTGACAACGAGTTTATAAATCCCTGCTTTTATATTGTTATACGTATTATTTTTTGAAAACGTCAAACCATTATCCACTGAATATTGATAAGGCGGATAGCCACCATTGGGCGCACCAAATTTTATTTGCCCATCAGTATAACCATAACAGGAAGGCTGTTTTGCGGTATAAGGAAATTCAGGTGATTTGAAATTAATATCCAACGTATCCGTTGCCGTTTCTGACCTTCGGCAGACACCGAGATAGCCCTCTGCGATGTACCGACCCGGCGCATTGATAATGAGAAACGTATCTCTTCCGAATTTCACAATCGAGTCCTCATAACGCCATTGCACACCGTCATAAAGCCCTGTCGAGACCAAAGTGTCGGG
>JAYTMI010001085.1:0-4412 GCA_043728625.1 Saprospiraceae bacterium
AAAAAATGATGAAAATCAATATTGTTTGAGTCCAACGACAAGGCATATTGCATGTCTTTTATGGCATAATCAAAACCGCCTTTTTCACCATTTTCATTGAATAATTGAGCTCTCTGAAAATACAAATTGGCATCTTTTGGGTTTTTAAAAATCAAATCTGTCAAGGAGTCAATCGTCGGATTGCCTGTTTTGCCATATTGTAGTGCATCCGTTTTCGGTTCATTTTTGCAGCTAATCGCTAAGAAAATGATTAAAAACGTTAATAAAACGGCTATTTTTAAATCTTTCATGCTATTAGGTTTTATAAATATTTAAAAACGAGTGCGAAATTATTAAATTTTACCC
Source organism: Saprospiraceae bacterium (assembly GCA_043728625.1). GTDB lineage: Bacteria > Bacteroidota > Bacteroidia > Chitinophagales > Saprospiraceae > JAAFJT01. Next base: position 346 of record JAYTMI010001085.1, read on the forward strand.
CCCTCAGTATAAATGTGTTAAAAAACAAAAAGGCTATGTCTTTTGACACAGCCTTTTTGTTTTACCTATTTAATTTTAAACTAAGCGGATTCGAGTATAAAATCTGATGGAATACCGAGTTTTTTATACAGCTTTTTAGCTAAATCGAGGTTTACTTTTCGTTTTCCGTTCAATACTTCCGAAAGTGTTGTCTCTGAAACTTCTAACAACATAGCCAATTCTTTTTGCCGCATTCTACGTTCAAACATTTTCACTTGAATCATCCCAACAAGAGATTGTGGTGGCAAAGGCATTGGATAGACCTTTTGCTCATAAGCCTCAACAAGGAGGGAAATTCTAAGCAATTCTTGCTCTTCGTCAAATGTAAGAGCATCAGAACCCCTTTTTAGGTAAGTTTCAATAACGGACAAAGCGTCATTGTATTGACTTTCAGATGTAATTTCTGTTAACATTTTAAGTTTTTAAATATACTTTATTGGCTTCACTATGGCTTCAAAGATAATATCCAAAATTCGCAAAATCAAAACTTTATGCAATTTATATCTTTTCTAACCTCTAAATCTTCAACAAAACGTTTTATCTCCCAACGTATTTTTATAACTTTGCGGTTTTCGACAACTCAATAACCAAACATTTGTTTTGGTTTAAAAATATAAAAACATGGCATTAAAAGAGCTTGAAAAACCCAAACATACTGAGGGGGGCGTTCAAACCGCAAATAATTCAATTTTCATAAAAGGAGCGCGGTCTAACAACCTGCGGAATGTGGATTTGGTCATTCCCAAAAACAAACTTGTCGTGGTGACAGGTGTTTCGGGTAGCGGAAAGTCTTCGATTACAATGGATACCCTGTTTGCCGAAGGGCAACGCCGCTATGTTGAGAGCTTGTCGAGTTATGCGCGTCAGTTTTTGATGCGGATGAAAAAACCTGATGTGGACTACATCAAAGGCGTTTGCCCTGCCATTGCGATTGAACAAAAAACAACGACGGGTAACAATCGTTCAACCGTTGGTTCGATGACGGAAGTGTATGATTTCCTACGTCTTTTATATGCTCGCGTTGGTAAAACGATTTCACCTGTTTCGGGTGAAGTTGTTAAAAAACATCAAGTTTCAGACGTTATTGACTTCATTTTGAAGCAAAACGAAGGAGAACGGGTGCAACTATTCATCCCAATACCGACAAAATACGACGACCGAACGCTTGAAGCTGAACTCAATTTATTGATGCAAAAAGGTTATACGCGCGTTTGGGCAAACGGAAATTTGGCGCAAATTGATGAAATACTGAGGGGGGAGGGTAATGAAAAATTAAATATTAAAAATGAGGAATTGGCGCAACCATTGACGGCTTTCAAGGACAGCGATATTAGAATTCTGATTGACCGTTTTGTCATCAAACATGACGATGAGGAAAACACGAAACGCATGAGTGACTCGGTGCAAACAGCGTTTTATGAATCAGAAGGCGAGGCGATAATTCAAATTCTTTCAAATACTGAGGGGGGGGATAAAACGCAAGGTTTCAACAATCGTTTTGAACTCGATGATATAATTTTCATAGAGCCTACGCCGCAGTTGTTCAACTACAATAACTCATTTGGGGCTTGCCCAACCTGTGAAGGCTATGGGAAAGTCATTGGCATTGATGATGAAAAAGTCATACCCGACAAAACATTGTCGGTTTTTGAAGGGGCAATTGCTTGTTGGAAAGGTGAAAAATCAAGTGAATGGCTCGATGCGTTTTTGAAAGCGGCACATCAATTTGATTTCCCTGTGCATCGTGCTTATCAGGACTTGTCCAAAAAAGAACGACAGCTTTTGTGGCAAGGCAATAAGCATTTTCAAGGAATTGATGCCTTTTTTAAAATGCTTGAAGAGCAGACCTACAAAATTCAGAATCGCGTCATGCTCGCTCGCTATCGCGGACGAACGACTTGCCCGACTTGCGAAGGTAAACGCATCCGACCCGAAGCGCAATACGTCAAAATCAACGGCACAGGCATTGCGGAATTGACGGAAACGCCGATAGATGAACTCCTTGAATTTTTTCAAAAACTCGATATTTCAGAAAATGACAGGCAGATAGGACGACGTTTGTTGCTCGAAATTGAAAACCGTTTGCAGTTTATGATGAATGTCGGTTTGAGTTATTTGACTTTAAGCCGTATCAGTTCAACTTTAAGCGGCGGCGAAACGCAACGCATCAACTTGACGCGTACTTTGGGCAGCAATTTGACGAGTTCAATGTATATTTTGGACGAACCAAGCGTGGGTTTGCACCCGAGAGATACGGCCCGTTTGGTAACAGTTTTGAAAAATCTAAGAGACTTAGGCAACACCGTTGTCGTCGTTGAACACGAGGAAGAAGTGATAAAAAACGCTGATTTCCTTGTAGATATGGGTCCTCAAGCGGGTATAAACGGCGGTCATGTGGTTTTTGCAGGCAATTATGAAGACATTTTTACAGAAGCAACAGAGAGTTTGACGACAAAATACATGAATGGCACGATGTCTATTCCAACGCCTACGATTCGTCGTCGTTCAACGCATTGGATTGAAATCACGGGGTGTAAACAACATAATTTGAAGAATATCTCAGTCAAAATGCCTTTGAATACGCTGATTGTTGTGTCGGGCGTGTCGGGTTCAGGCAAAACGACTTTGGTAAAACAGATTTTGCACCCCGCTTTGCAAAGGGCTGTTGACCCTTCCGTAGCGGTTGTGCCTGGACATTTTGACGACTTGAAAGGCGATGTGAAAAAAATCACTGTCGTTGAAATGATAAACCAATCGCCCATAGGCAAGTCTTCGCGTTCCAATCCTGTGACGTATGTGAAGGCTTATGATGAAATTCGTGATTTGTTTTCCAAACAGCAATTGTCAAAAATCAGAGGTTACAAACCGGGAATATTTTCATTCAATACTGAGGGGGGGCGTTGCGAGACCTGTAAAGGTGAAGGCGAAATTGTTGTCGAAATGCAGTTCCTTGCCGATGTTCACCTTGAATGTGAGGAGTGTAACGGCAAACGTTTCAAAGGAGAAACACTCGATGTGACTTATAATGGTAAAAACATCTATGAAGTCCTTCAAATGAGCATCGAAGAAGCCTTAGATTTTTTCAAAAAAGAAAAAGGCATTGTTCAAAAAATAAAGCCGTTGTACGATGTCGGTTTAGGCTATGTGCAGTTGGGTCAATCAAGTTCAACGCTATCAGGTGGCGAAGCGCAACGGGTCAAATTGGCTTCTTTCTTAGGAAAAGAGAACTCAAAAGACCATATTTTCTTTATTTTTGATGAACCAACAACTGGCTTGCACTTTCACGACATTCGTAAATTACTTGATGCTTTGAATGCTTTGGTTGAAAAAGGACACACTGTCTTAGTCGTTGAACACAATATGGAAGTCATAAAATCAGCCGATTGGGTCATTGACCTCGGTGCAGAAGGTGGTAAAAACGGTGGGCATTTGGTGTATCAAGGTACGCCTGAAGGTTTGGCGGATACTGAGGGGTCGTTTACGGGGGTATTTTTGAAGGAGAAATTGGGTTAGTCAAAGTAGGCGTAATCGAATTTTGAAAATATCAAAGCCTTGCCTTCGCAACCAAGCAACCGCTCGCGGAGGCATATTTTCATCCGTCAAAAATTTGAATTGCGAAAGGTTCATTTTTAAGCGGCTTTAACCTCATAGAAAAATTCATTGCGGCTGCGTTGACCTGCGTATAAAATAGCTTCGCGCACTGATTCATGGGTCAATTGGTCAAATTCATCGCATATTTCTTCAATGGTAGAGCCATTCGCAATCCATTCTAAAATGAGTTCAACGCTAATTCGAGTACCACGAATACAGGCTTTTCCGCCTAAAATTTTAGGATTGCAAGTGATATATTGAAATTCCATTATTCTCTTTTTAACACATTTTTAAAAGTATTTAATCTACATCTTTGCAAAAATAAGCGATTTTCTCATATTTTGCGATTAAAATATCTACTAAAAATGTACGTTCCAAAAATAAACCGCATAGAAAACCAAGCAGAAATCTTTGATTTTATCAAAAACAATGGTTTT
>JAYTMI010001086.1:0-1636 GCA_043728625.1 Saprospiraceae bacterium
CCTAACCTTCACATCTTCTACAAATTTTTTGGCATAACCGACATACGTTATTTCCAATTTATAGATACCAATAGGCACATTTTCAAGGAAATAGACCCCATCAAGGTCTGTTTGGGTCGCATACTGAGGGGTGCCTGCGCTGACTCTAACTGTCACGCCGACAACTGTTTCGCCCGATTTGGCATCTATAATTTTACCTATAATTTTACCCGTCTGTTGGGCTGAAAGGATGGAAAGCGTAGAGAAAAACGCTAAAATGAGGATAATCGTCTTGATAAATTTGTTTTTTACGTTGCTAGACATTTGTGTATTCAATTTATTTATAAAATTTAGCGCAAATGTCTATGTCTAATGTAAACTCAAAATGAAGCCAATGTTAAGTTTATGTAAAGTCGTGTTTAATCCTTTAACATCGGTTTCGTCCCATCTCCTACCCTATTTTTTCACTTTTATACTGAGGGGGTCATTTTCTGCAAATCTGTATTTCTGTAAATAATGTTTTACAGAAATACAGATTTTTCGCTGCGCTCAAAATGACAAAAGCGACGTTTAAAAGAACAAAAAACAGTCGTTGTTCCCTCTAAACCCATACCATAAAAATATTCTTTCCTTTCACCACTACCCTATCCGTCTGCCATGTTTTAACCGACGAATGGTCAAAAATGAGCAAATAACCGTCCGTCAATCCTTGTCTGTCTAAATAGTCCGCCAACTGCAAAAGCCCTTCTTCATGTGCCTCTTGACCGCGCCATATTTTCAATTCTGCTATGTATTTATGCTCAAAATAAGTCAAAACAACATCTAACCGGCGTTCTTCCGAAATTTGAGGCTCTTTAAAATCGTATCCTGCACCATTCAAAATCGGTTTTACAAAAGCTAAAAAGACCAAACGACCATTGCGTTCCAAGAAATCACGGTCTTTTTTGCTGTATTGTTCACGCATAAAGGTTTGGAATTTGGTCAAAACAAGTTCCATATTGAGTTGATTATTAGGCAAATAGAATAACTTACTGGTATTATGAGATGTTAAAAGAATTTGCGATTTAGCTTTTGATACCATAAAATGGTAAATCAATTCTTCATAAATTTTATTGTGGATACGAATGCCCCGACCATTCTTGAAAATACCAAACATCAAACCCAACTGAATCGTCTCATTGTGGATATTATAGTCAAAATATTCACCTTCTATCAGCATCTGATAAACCACATTATAGAGGTTCGGGTTATTTTCTAAATTCTTTGTTAGGCTTTCAAAATTTGTATTGCTTTCACGTATAAGACTTTGAATGGCTGTTTCAAGGTCGCGTTCCGTCCATTCTTTCACATTTTTTTCGGGTAAAATATCTTCATCCATCATTTTACACAGCTTACAAACCAAAAATGGATAGCCTGATGTGTAATAAAATAAGCGTTCCGACATCAGTTGTGTGTCCATTTTCACGCTGCGTTCTGATACATAATCATCTAACATTGGTTTTATCTCCGTCGGATTGAAGTTCATATCCACCTTGAACTCGGCAGCTATATTCCAAGGCGAGTTGTATTTTTGTTCTTCATCGGGACGAATTTTGAGTTTCAAAGATTTAACATCATGGACACCTGCAAGAACAACTGCATGAAAAGTATCGAACAC
>JAYTMI010001087.1:0-3409 GCA_043728625.1 Saprospiraceae bacterium
TGTCATTCGTTTGAAAAATTAATTCGTTTTTCTAAGATAATGGCGCAAAAATAGCAATTTTGCTGATGAATCTATTTCAAAAACTAAGACAATGACAAAGTACGTTAAAAACCTCCGAAACCTCCTTTCTGCCAACGGTGATGTACCTACGGCAGAATGGTCGGGCGCATATATGAAAGACCAATTTGTGTTTTTCGGCATCAAAGCTCCTTTGCGGCGTGCGCTTTTCAAGCAATTTATGACTGAAAATACCCCCCCTCAGTATAACGAGCTTTCTGACCTCGTTTGGGAACTGTGGTTAGAACCTGAACGGGAATTTCAATATTTTGCCATCGAGTTGTTAGAAAAGTATAAAAAAACGTGGACAGAAGACATGGTGGAGCTTTTTGAAAAACTCATTGTCACCAAGTCGTGGTGGGATTCTGTGGACTATATCAGCAGTGCTTTGGTGTCCGTTTATTTCAAAAAATATCCACAACAAATCAAACCTGTTACAGAAAGATGGATGGCATCGGGCAATATGTGGCTACAAAGAGTTTGCCTCATTTTTCAACTGACTTATCGCAAAGAAACGGATACGGAGTTAATGTTTAATTATATGGGTCAACTAACACATTCCAAAGAGTTTTTTATTCAAAAAGCCATTGGTTGGGCGTTGCGGCAACATGCTCGAACAGATGCCGATTTGGTCAGGCAATTTGTCGAAAACACAAAATTAGCCCCCCTCAGTAAAAGAGAGGCTTTGAAGCATATTGGATAGAATTTCAAGATTTGGAAGCAGTAATTTGAACTTTAAAGGCGTATTTTTGTAGTAGTGTTGAAAATTTTATTTTTATGACAAATAAGGAAAAAAAAGAAACTGTACAGGAAGACGAAAAACCATTCGTCAACCCAATTGACAAGGATAAAGTAGCCGAAAACCCTGGTTTACTGCCTTATGCGCATACCGCAGGCAGTGCAGTCATTCGCCCAGAAGACAAAGGCAGAATCAAAGGCAATGCGATGATGGCAATGTACGAGCAAACCGACCGTCAAATGCACCAACTGAAAGAGCAAATGGAAACGCTCGTGGCACAAGCCAAGTCGTTGCAACGCCGCCAGCAGATTTCAGAAGTGATTTATCAAGCGACTTTGGGTTTCCGCCCTGTTATGGGTCACATTTATCATTTATATGAAAAAAAAGATGGTTCTCACACCATTTCGCTCATTGCACCCAATGAGTGGGGACGCAATCAACCTTATAGGTATTTGGCAACCGTGCAATTGTTGTATGACCATACGTGGGAGGTTTTGAATCAAGCTGACGATTTTTGAAAACATGTAGAGCCGCAAAATTTTGCGACTCTATGTGATTCTCCCAATAAAAAATTTATGCTTTCCTACCTTTTATCTATCAAAATCCCTTTTTGATATAAATAAATACGCCATTTAGGGTTTATGAGATTAACATTGTCTCATGGATTATAGATATGGTGTGAAATTTGAAACATAGATTTTTCTCATCATGTTTTAATAGTCATTTAAAAAACAAGACTTGCGATGTATCAAAAGCTCATTATCTTAGGAATTGTATTGTTGACATACAACGTGTCGGCACAAGAAGTTTGGTCACTTGAAAAGTGCATATCTACAGCTCAGGAGAATAATCGGACGATTAAACAGAGCCAGATTTCTGTCAAAAATGCTCAGTTAATCAATAAGCAAGACCGTTATTCGGTTTATCCGACTGTTAGTGCTTCGTCGAATTTGGGTTTTAACTTCGGACGGAGTGTCAACCCTGCGACATATCAGTTTGAAAACATCAGTACCCGCTACAATGGTATCAATTTGTCATCAGGTGTAATACTTTACAACGGCGGGCGGATTCAGAATCAAATCAAGCAAAGTTCGATGGATATTCAAGCGGCACAAGCTGATTTGGAGCAAGTTGCACAAAATGTTTCTCTGCAAGTCGCCCAGGCTTATCTTCAAATTTTGTTGAACGAAGAGCAACTGACGAATGCCAAAAAACGGGCGCAAACGACTTTGAGCCAACTTGACCGCATTGAGAAGCAAATCAAAGCAGGTGCAGCCGCTCAGAACGCTCGTTATGACCTTGTGGCACAAGTGGCACGCGACGAACAGACAGTCGTTGCTGCATCGAACAGCGTCGAATTGAGTTATTTGAATTTGAAAAATCTATTGGAACTCGCACCCGATAAGGATATGAAAATTGAAGCCCCCACAGTAACCATACCCAAAGACGTGAATCCTGATAATTATTCATTCAGAATGGTTTACAATCAAGCCTTGGGTAATCAACCGCAGATTCGCGCAGGAGAATCACGCATCAAAAGTGCTGAAATCGGTGTAAAAATTGCGCAAGCAGCTCTTTTACCCAGTTTGTCTATGAGTGCTAATTTAAATTCAAATTTTTCAAGTACGATTAAGGACTTTACAAAAGCCATGACTTCGATAGTTCCGTTTACCCAAACAGGTACGGCAACAATCAATGGGCAAACGACACCCGTTTCTTTCACATTCAATCAAACTGTTGTAACTGATGCGCCTAAAAAACCTTATTTCAATCAGATAGGTGACAACTTTGGTCAAGCAGTAGGTTTTAATATACAAGTACCGATTTGGGACGGCTATCAACGTCGGACAACTATCGAAAGACAACAATTATCAGTTGATAATCAAGTGATAACGCTTGATAGAACAAAGCAACAACTCAAATCTGATGTTCAAAATGCTATTGCTACGGCTCGTGCAGCACGTAAACAATATGAAGCGGCTCAAAAAACATTAGATGCTCAAAAAGCGGCTTTTGATGCAACCAACAAACGTTTTCAAATCGGTGCAGCCAATGGTTTTGAGTTTGCTCAGGCGACTTTGCAACTCGATACAGCCGAACGTGATGTGGTAGTTGCTAAATACGATTATCTCTTTCGGTTAAAAATTGTCGAGTTTTATGAAGGGAAAAAACTAACTTTAAAATAAATCATTGATTAAGAAAGGGAGTTGATTTTAGAGATTTAGAGACCCCTCAGTATTTTACGGAATCTTATCTGAATTTTTATCTAAAAAATATAAAAGCAAAACAAAAACAATGGCTGTTCAAAATAAAAAGAAAAATAACAAACTCATCTGGATTTTACTCAGTGTCGTAGCTGTTCTACTGACGGTTGCCGTTTTCGTTAGCAAAGGCAAAAAGGTAGGTGAAAAAATATATGCCGAAAAAGTCGTAAAACGCACCATTCAAGAAACCGTTTCGGCAAGTGGTCGTATTTTTCCAGAAAAAGAAATTAAAGTAAGTTCTGACGTTTCGGGTGAAATCGTTGAATTATTGGTTAAAGAGGGAGATTCTGTCCGCATGGGTCAATTACTCTGTCGCGTTGATGCCCGCATCTATCGTGACCAATTGACA
>JAYTMI010001088.1:0-2497 GCA_043728625.1 Saprospiraceae bacterium
TAAAATCCCAATCGGTAGCATGGTACTGAACCAACTCAGCGTGCTGACCTGTTGTTGACTCTATTGTACCCGTAGCACTATAATTACCCAATATTTGCGTCATCACATCACTATCAGTCACATCCGTAAAATATTTATTTTTACGTCCAATAGTCATCCGAACGGTTTCATCTTTACTTTCAACGGTCAAAGTATTTTGATGACTTCTCACTTTAATGGCTTGGCGGACAATGATGCCTTTGAAAAGGGTTTGATAATGCCCATCGCGACCGCCCTTAATTTCCATTTTTTTACCAGGTACAAATCGAGGGCTTTCTGATTGTTCAAAATTTTCAATAGAGCCGTCACCATCGCGTATTACTAAGGTTGCCGTTGGTATGCGATTAATCTCTCGCACAACGGTTATGCTCAAAATACCCACTGTCGGGTCAATCAATACACCGTCAATCAAGACTTGCAAGGTGACAACGCCAAAAGGGGTGGCAACGGATTCAGGAATAAGGCGTTCTACAGGCATTTTTCTATTTTCAATGGATTAGAAAAGTCTTCCTATCTGATTTCCAATATTATTAGCGGCATTACTCACTTGATTGGCAGCATTGCCAACAGCAGTAGCCGCTTCTTGAATAGGTTGTATGACTAACTCAACGCCTTCTTTTATACCTCTAAAATTGACAATATTGTTGGCGCGAGCAATATCTAAATAGGCATTGATGTTGGTCAAAACTTTATCAGCAATATTTGTAATTTTATCTCCTGCGGCGGCTTGTACTATTTTTTCAACTGCCGCCCCTAATGATTTACCTTCATCTATAACCCTTGCTGTGGGGTCAATATATCTTTTAAAAGAAACCGCTAATTTTGCTCTTAACGGCACCCCCTCAGTATTAAAGAGTTTATATTCAACACCCAGGCTCGTCAATTGGCAATCAAAAAGCAAATCCCCCCAAATGATTTTTAAAAAATTGGGTTTATTGATGTCTCCATTCATCTTATACGCCACGTCAGCAAACTTTTGCAACTGCGTTTTAATATCTACTTTGTTAAGCGTATTGCCTTCGACAGTATTGGTGTTGTCTAAATATAAATCAAAACGCAACTCTTCTGGTTCTGTCCGATTGAAATGTGGATTGGTTTGTTGAGTCGCTTGTGGTTGCGTTTCTTCTTGTTTGATGTGATAAGAACGCGACAGATTCTCCGGATTTATAGGCACTTTAAATTCGTTTATAAAATTAGTCATTTGACTATTTCTAAAACCTTTGATAACCATTTTAGTCGCCATAGCTTATCGTTCTTCTTTTTCTTTTAAAACTTCTAATACTTTTTCAACACACAACTGAATCATTTCTTCCTCCGACATTCCTGAAGACTGAGGGGTTGCCCCAGCATTGGGATTGGATGATGAAGCACCAGAAGTAGCCAGGTCAGATATTTGCACTCGAATCTGTAATTCTTTAATTTCTATTGGCATGGTTTGAATTATTGTTGCTTTTCAAAATCTAAATAAATCAACTCCCTACAATCAATGCTGCTTGTTTATTCTTGTCATCTTTAAACGCCATCTCAAAATTCGTCGAATCCACTCTAAAAGCATTATAAGTCAGTTCTAATGTCTCTATCAAGACTTCGTTTTGAGTAGAGTTAAGGTCTTTGACTTTCCAACTTTTAGGCAATACATGCCGAATTTTCCATGTGACTAAAGGCATGTGCTCATCATTCATCAAAGTCACTTGCAGATTGATGGGTTTAAATTCAAAACCATAAAAAGCATCTTGACACCATTTTAAAAGCGCCGATTGATGTGGCTTGAACATACCGCGCTCAAGGGTCAGCGTTGAAAATTTGCTGCGCACTGGCACCGTATGTTCAGCCTCCAAAAAGCCACCTTCTTTGATGGTTTCTGTTTCCATCTGTACCTCCAAACCTTTCACTGATTGGAAGCTGGTATCATCGGAGGTTATACCTTCAAAATGAACCCGAAAATGAAAGCCAACGTATGGATAGTAACTCATTTTTTTTATCCTTCAAAAGTGACTTCTAATTTTTCATGCACCAACTCAAGCGTTTCGATAGCCACTTCATTGCCATCAGATTTGAGGTCGGAGGGTTGCACTTTTGTTGGAAAAGCATTTGTCAGTTTCCACGTGACAATGGGTTGATGCTCTTCGTTCAAAAGGCTGATTGTAACGGTTCGACGATAAAGTGAACCGATTTTATTGCCTTCTTGGAACATGCGCGTCTCTTTCCACCAATCAAAATAATCGTTGCGATTTTTAAATGTGCCGCGCTTAAGCGTGATATTGCCAAATTTTTGCATACCCGGCATCTTTATTTTATGATACTCAGGGCTGTTGCCATGACGGTATTCGATGACTTCCGTCTCGGCGGAAAGCCCTGAAACTTCAGAAAAAGATATTTCGGTGCCGTTCCAATCTACTTTGAAATGAAACTTCGGCAATGGATAATCTGCCATGTGGTTTTATGGATTGAATGATGA
>JAYTMI010001089.1:0-3419 GCA_043728625.1 Saprospiraceae bacterium
CAAAATCAGAAAAGAAAATCAGTGAAAACCAGTCAAATCAGTGTCATCTGTGGTCAAAAAAAAATCACACCTTTTCAACATAACTTTTCAAAAAAACCTTCTTCCCACGTTCCGTCAAGACAAAATCCTCAAAAAGCAACTGCACATTTGCCAATTTCTCTAATTCTGGTCGCTTATGTGGCGTAATTATAACAATGTTTTTTGTAAACAAAAACAATTGAGCGACTAAGGAAAACAACTGTTTTGTAGGACACAGGTGCATCGCAAAACTTGAAATTGTCGTGGTAAAATAGTTATTGGTTGACGGGTTATTGGTGAGTGCACCTTTAACAATATCTTCAAAACTTAATGCTAAACACGCTTTCCCTGTATTTTTCTCAAAAAGACTGCCTGTAAAAGGGTCGCAACCGATTGAATCATCAAAACCAAGACCCCTCAGTATCAGCGTCACTTCTCCACCACCACAAGCCAAATCGAGTGTTTTTGTATAATCTATCCGATGTTGATTCTGTTCTAAAAGTTGTTGAATGTATGGAAAATGCGGGTTTTCATAGACATCACCATGGTTGCGATAGTAATCTTCCACACCCATATCTGCATATTCATTGCGAATGGCTTTAAACGACAACGCCGACTTTTGGTCGGCGTGTGGCTTTGTTATGGCTTTTTTCTTTTTCAATATGTAGGTTTTATACTACGTTCAGGGAGCTTTCGAAGTTCCCTGAACGTTTTTGAGCCTATATTTCAAATCCTAATTTTTCATTTTCGTTGCGTTATACCGCAATTGCAACGTATCCAAAAGCGGGTCTTTGCTCGGCACAACGTAAGACTTATATTTTCTGAACGGATTTAGGTTTAAATACCTTTTTGGATTCAACCTTAGATCTTGCATCAAACTTTGTGTTTGTAGCAACGTATGATTTAAACTGTGATAAACACTGTCATTTGTCGCAAATTGACCAATTGTACCATTGCCATTGTTGACATTTTTAAACGTGGTTGATAGTTCAGAAAGCGATTTTGTGGTTTCACCCAACGTCTTTTTCAATTCTTCTATGCTCTGGCTGACCCCCTCAGTAGCTGTATTGATTTTAGAAAAATCAATTGTATTCGCTTTACCCGTCACATCGTTAAATTCGTTAATAAGCTATTGATTTTATCATTGTTGGCATTCAGATTTGCTGTAATACCTTCCACATTTTTCATCGAAGCCGTCAATGTACCCGCCGAAGCAGCCATCAGTTTATTCAATGCAGCCGTGGAAGCGCGTAAATTAACTAATGTTGCTTGAATATCTCTCAGGCTTTTGCCCATTTCACTATCAGGTTCTTTAATTGCATTACCTAATGTATCAAAAACCGCATTCATACCTTTGGTAATTTTAGCAATATATGCGTCAAATTCTTCAGGTTTACCAATCATAGATTCAAGAGCAGACATCGTTCTGCCTTCGATATAATCGCCATTTGCAGCACAATCGTCCCCTGAACATGTTTTGTTAAATTCCAAATTCATTGCCATACCACTTAAAACCCCATTTGAAAAAAGGACGGCAATTGCATCTTTGGGTATGCCTGGGTTCTGTTTGATATTCAAAACAAGAGTCGCCTTAGTGCCATTGTCGGGTTTGAAAATGATTTCTTTGACCGTCCCTATTTGGACACCGCGAAAATAAATAGGTGCAGATTTATTGATTTGCTTGGCATCCATGAAGTCTGCACTTAGTGTGAGTGTACGGTCGAGTAGATTTTGACCTTTAAGAAATTTGTAGCCCCAAATAGACAGAACAACAGTGACGGCTGCGAGGAGGCCAATTTTTGCTTCGTTTGAAATTTTCATTTTTATTTTTTCCGGTTTCCTTTAATCGGTTACTTTGATTGACTGTGTTTTAAATATTCAAAAATGACACCATAAAATAATGGTGAGTGGGGAATGGGGAGTGGGGAATATTGCATATTAGTGATAATCAATTATTTACAATAAATCAAGTTTAGAATTTAGTCTTATTCAAATATTATTTTTTTGTACAAAAAACAATACGATTTAGTATCAAAGCCGCAAAATTAGACGAATTTTCTAAGATTTCATTATTTCATCTTAATTCACACGTTTGCCATTCTTATAAGTGACAATAAAAGCGTCTGCAAAGCCATTGGCTCTTAAACGTTTTAAATCCACAGATGCTTCATTATAGGTGTCGAATCCTGTTATAAAATATTTGAAAATCGTACCTTCTTTTACAACTTCAAGGTTCGGCACACTTTTCCAACGGGGCGTTTCGCTCATATCTTTACTGCCTGCTGCCAATTGAATTTTGAAAACGACCCCTTCCAAAAGGTATCGGGATGTACCATCAGTGTTTGAACTCGTATTGGGCTTTATATTCGTATTCGAACTTGAATTAGGCTTTGTATTCGTATTTGAACTTAAAATAGTATTAGAACTTGAATTTGAGTAATTTACAGGCGTAACACCTCCCGTTTCGACCGACGATTTATATTTTTGAAACGCTAAAAAAATAGATTCTGCTATCGTCTCTTGGCCTGATGCACTGCTTATAAACTCTCCTTCGTCAGGATGGTTCAAAAAACCTGTTTCAACGAGGACACTGGGCATAGCCGTTTCTTTTAAAACAATAAAACCGGCTTGTTTAACACCAAATGACCGCCTTCCTGCATTTGATCGAAAACTCTCCTCAACGTATTTTGCAAACAAAATGGACTTATCGAGATAAGCATTTTGGAACAAACTGAATATAATATACGCCTCCGTCGAGTTCGGGTCGAATCCGTCATACTGTTGTTTATAGTCTGATTCAAGCAAAATTGAGGCATTTTCACGCCTTGCGACCTCAAAATTGGTTTCTTTTTTGTGCATACCCAATACGTATGTCTCCGTACCATGTGCACCACTTTTTTCATCAGTCGAATTACAATGAATCGAAATAAAAAGGTCGGCTTTGGCATCGTTCGCAATTTGAGCACGTCGGTGCAACTCGATAAATACGTCTTTGTCACGCGTATAAATGACCTCAATCGAAGGAAAATTATCCTTGATTTTTTGACCCAATTTTAATGCCATCGCCAATGTGTTTTTGCTTTCAACACCATCAGATGATGTGCAGCCCGAGTCGTAGCCACCATGCCCCGCATCAATAACAACTTTATTTATCCGATAATCTTTATCTGCATTGTCGTCAGGGATTGTAACTTTGCCCGCCGAATCAATAGTCGGCTGTTCTGGCGTTAATTTTTCGTTAAAAACCGTTTTATCAGATTTTAAAAGCGGCAAGAGACTTAAAAGCGGCGTTAGGACAAGACAATAAACAATTGTTTTTCTATTAATCATAGATGTGTATTTTTCATTTAAACGACGAAAGTATTGAGTTTTGAGTTTTGAGTTTTGGGTTTTGAGTTTTG
>JAYTMI010001090.1:0-1710 GCA_043728625.1 Saprospiraceae bacterium
CATTTACCCTATACAGCCGAGGCTCTCTTTTAGAAACTAAAACATGGATAACTAAATCCAACAATCGTCATCTAACTACTCAAGAGCTTTTTAATTTAAACTGTAACTCCGCTACAAGCGTACGTAATAGGTCAAAAAAATGATTTAAGTTATTGATAATCAACCAATTAGGATTATATTTGCTATGGTACATAACTATTAAAATATACGTAACATGGCACACGATTATCCTACATGGGTTTTACAACATAAAGTCAAAGGAACAGAGATACGAAATATCAAAGGTCGTTATTATCTTTATCAAGTGAAAAGCTTCTGGGATAAAGAGAGCAAACGCTCTAAAAAAGTAACAGAAGCATTTTTAGGTCGTATTACCGAACTTGGTCTAATCAAAGGTAAAAAGACTAAAAAAATCATATCCGTGCCTTTGAGTAGTTCCTATTGTATTCAAGAATATGGCATTGTTCGTTTTTTATATGATGACAATATAGATGTATTAAATGTTCTAAAAGAGCATTTTGGACAATTTTATGAAAGTATTTTTGCGGCAGCCATTAATCGTTTCGCCCATCATTTGCCCTTGAAAAACATGGAACATTACCATACACAATCTTATAGTAAAGACCTGTTTCCCAATGCCCAAATGAATGATAAATCGTTGAGCCAACTGCTTTTGACTATCGGGCGACAACGAGATTTGGCAACCAAAGTCATGCAACATTTTATACAGGGTCGGCATTTTTTGCTCATGGATGCGACGCAAGTATTGTCGATGTCTCCTACGATTGAAAGCGCACAAATTGGCTATAATGCTTCAGGAGGCTACGATCCGCATGTAAATTTGATGTATTTATTCTCTACGGATGCCCAACTGCCCGTTTTTTATCGTTTAGTACCGGGCAATATCCGTGAAGTATCAGCCATGGCTTTAACGATTAAAGAAAGTCAAGTCAAAAATGCCGTCATTGTTGCCGATAAAGGGTTTTACTCCAAAGACAATATTGACCAATTAGACGACGAAAAATTACAATATATTATCCCTTTGAAACGCTCTTCTAAACTCATTGACTACACGCCAATGGAAACAGAAGGGCGAAAAGGATTTTCTAATTTCTTACGTTATAATGAAAGAATTATTTGGTATTCAAATACTCAAATCAATGATAATCAACGTGTTATATTGTTTTTAGATGAAGATTTACAACGCAATGAACAGAAAGATTATCTGGCTCGTGTAGAGAAAAATCTTAATCAAAAACCCGAAAATCAAACCGAAACTTATACCTTAAAAAACTATCATCTCAAAGCCCAACAGATTGGAACGATTGCATTATTGACGAATTTAGACCCTAAAAATACCCCACAACAGATTTATGAATTTTACAAATGTCGAGCTGCGGTAGAAATTTTATTTGATACGTTTAAAAATATTTTGTTCGCTGATGTCACTTATACCCGTTCTAACGAAGCCTTAGAAGGTTGGTTGTTCATCAATCACATTGCTTTAATCTTTTATTACAGACTCTATAAAAGGCTTTTACAGCATAATTTATTGAAAAATTATAGCCCCAAAGACATTTTAATGCACTTAAATACCATTAAAAGAGTTAAAATCAACCAAAAGTGGGTAATCGCTGAAATTCCGACTAAATCCAAAACTATTTTGGAGAAACTCGAAATTCCTATTACGTATCAGTAGCGGAGTTACAG
>JAYTMI010001091.1:0-5024 GCA_043728625.1 Saprospiraceae bacterium
CAAAAGGTATTGCCCGATTGATGCCTTTTAAGCAAATGACCCTTTTTTCCTAGTTGCTGTGTAAAGAGCCTTTACAGAGCTATTTTTCCTTTTTTTGAAAATGAAAATAGCACTCATGCAACCCTATTTCCTGCCTTATTTAGGCTATTTTCAGCTTATAAATGCGGTAGATAAGTTCATCTTTTTTGATGATATCGGATTCATCAAACAAGGTTGGATTCATCGGAATAATATTTTGCTCAATCGCAAAAGGCATCGCTTTACGCTTCCGATTCAAAATATTAGTTCGTTTACCAGTATTCGGACGACGCTGATTTCTGAAAAACCGTTGTTTTGGAATCAGAAACTAACCCGTACTTTTCGACATGCTTATGGCAAAGCACCTTATTTTGATGATGTTTTTCCACTTGTAGAGAGCATACTGAGGGGGGCAAAAAATCGAACAATTGCTGATGTAGCGATTGAGAGTGTACAGATGGTTTTAACTTATTTAGGCATTGAAAAAACACTACTACGCAGTGCAGAAAGTTATGATAACAGTCTTTTGAAATTATCGGAAAGGGTTGTTGATATTTGCCAAAGAGAAGGAGCGTCAGGCTATATTAACGCCATCGGAGGATTGCATTTTTTTGATAAAGAATACTTTGAGAAAAGCCTTATTAAACTACAATTCTTGAAATCAAACTTGAAACAATACAATCAAAATTCACCTGAATTTATACCAGGTTTATCTATTGTTGATATTTTGATGTATAACGAACCTGCAACAGTTAAGGCTATGTTGGGGGACTACACTTTACTATGACAACTGATAACAAAACAATTGGAGGTTTTTTTGAATTAGAACTACCCAGTAAAGGATCACTTTATCACGATAGAGCTTTGGCACTTGCCAATGGTCGCGTGTGCTTCAAAGTGCTACTCGATTGCGTTAAACCGACGAAGGTTTATCTGCCGTTTTATTGCTGCGATAGCTTAATTCTCCCTTTGCGGGAAGCCGCAATACCATTTGAATTCTATGCGATCAATTCAGCATTTGACCCTATAGGTATCCCACTTTTAGCTGATTCAGAATTGTTCCTTTATATTAATTACTTTGGACTGAAAACACAAACGGGTCGTAAATTGTCAAAGTTGTTGGGACAACAATTGGTCGTGGACAATTCTCATGCTTTTTTTGAAGAGTCTTATGGCATATCATGGGCATTCAACTCGGTTCGGAAGTTCTTTGGCGTGCCTGATGGTGGCTTTTTATTCTCCCCTCAGTATTTAGAGGATAATTATAAACCCAATTCCCATATCATTACAGAGCATCTTTGGCTTCGGCTTTTTGGCAAACAAGAAGATGCCAATGATTATTATTACCAAAACGAAGCGGCGCAGACCTTAGAAGTCAAAGGCATGTCGAACTTGACAAAGCAGATTCTCTTTTCCGTGAAGTTTATTGATGTCGCACGAGCGCGGAAAAAATATTTCAAAGTATTAGACCGCGTTTTAAGACCCATGAATCAGTTGCCAGAAAGCTTGTTGAATCTTGTACATGATGCTGTTCCCTTTTGCTATCCTTTTTTATGCCACAAGCACATTGATAAAAGGATTTTCCATGACCAAAAGGTTTTTATCCCAAACCTCTGGGAAGAAGTTTTGAAGCGGAATACGGATCCAAAGGATTCCTTCGTCCGTATGGACTCCTTTGGAGGAAGGGACTATTTTTTTGAAAAAAAAATGTCTCAAAACATACTCGCTTTACCCATTGACCATCGTCTGACTGAAGATGATTTGCATAGATTGATAGAGCTAGTATTGCTAATAGCAGATGAGTAATTCAAAGATGCGACCATTATTTACTTTGAAATTTTAAAACATACCAACTATAAAATGAATAGAAAGACCACCGTTTGCACTGTTTTTGAAGGACATTACCACAAAGGTGTAGCCGCTTTGGTCAATTCTTTGAGCAAGAACGGCTACGAGGGCATTGTTTGGATTGGCTACAAAGGGGCTTTGCCACCTTGGGCAGTCATTGAATCTGAAAATGGGGTAGGAGAAGTGATGACGGTGCAGGAAAATCTAAAATTGCACTTTATTAAGTTCCCGAAAGAAGCCTTTTTGCCATATTGTAAGCCCGATTTTATGATTGACCTCTTAGAAAAATACCAACCAGAAGCGGAAAAGATTTTTTATATAGATTGTGATATCATCATCAAATGCCCCTTTTCTTATTTTGAAGAATGGGTGGACTACGGCGTGGCAATGTCTGAAGATGTCAATTCTCCCTTACCTATCAGTCATCCTTTGCGCCACCAATGGGAGCAATATTTCAAAAAATACGGTATGGCTGTGCGTCGTGACAATCCACAATACGTCAACGGTGGCTTTCTTGGTTTGCACAGAAAAGCTAAAAGCTTTTTAGAAACTTGGCGCGACGTGCAAAACTTGGTCTTAGAAGACATGGCACGTATCAAAGCAGACGTGCACAACAGCCACAAAGGAGACGTCGCTTCTGGTTTGCAAGGACGCAGCTATATGTTCAACCGCACCGACCAAGATGCCCTCAATATTGCTAAAGACATTACAACCGAAACGGTGTCCATCGTGGACAACAGCGGCATGGATTTTCAAGGGATCGGCTTCATTATGTCTCATGCCGCCAGCAAAGTAAAGCCTTGGGAAAAAAATTGGTTGAAGGTTGTCGTCAAAGACGGTCAACGTCCTTCGCCAACCGACCGCATCTTCTTGGATTACGTGTCTGCACCTATCAATATTTACAGTCAGAGTGAGTATATGCTCAAGAAGACGCATTTGAAGATAGCCAGTGCTTTGGCGCGCTTTTTTACTTAACACCCCCTCAGTAAAAGACATTAAAAATCACCTTATGATACAGACAAAATATTCCACCGAATCAAATCACACTGACGCTCCTGCTCAAGAACCTTTGGTCAGTGTTTCCATCATCGCTTACAATCAAGAAAAGTATATAGAGCAAGCATTGGACAGCATTTTGGCACAAAAAACAACTTTCCCTTTTGAAGTCGTCATCGGCGACGATGCCAGCAAAGACCGCACCCGCGAGATTTGCGAAGGTTATGTCCAACGTTATCCAAACATAGTTCGCTTATTGCCAAAAGGATCTAATTTGGGTATGATGAAAAACCACATCAGAGGCATCAAAGCCTGTAAAGGTAAATATGTCGCACTTTTAGAAAGCGATGACTACTGGATTGACGAACTCAAACTCCAAAAACAGATAGATGCCTTAGAACAAGACGAGAATATGACCGCTTGTTTTACGGGTCGAAAAAACTATCATGAAGATAGAGACGAGTTTGAAGATGTTTACAACGACATAGATACCGATAAATTTACGCTCGAAGATTTTGCACAAGAAACCTTTTTTCACACGTGTACCATCGCTTTCAGAAAACCAAAAAACGATGTTTGGCTTGACCGCATCGCCGATATGCCTTTGAGTGACCGTCCTTTGTATCTGTCTTTGTTGTCAGAAAGTGGTGGTTATGCCTTGAAATTGAAGGACTTATGCGCCGTTTTTCGCTTAAATGAAAGTAGTGTCTTTACGCCGCTGCAACCTGTACAACGCACAAAGATGGTTGCAGATATGTACGAAAAACTCAAGAAAATCTTCCCCAACCTAGCCATTTACCTCAACAAGCACCTCAATATATTCGACTATTTCATTCTGCGCGATGCGTATCGCAATAAAGACAAAGCAGAAGTAAAACGTTTGATAAAACAAATACTGGGACGCAAAACAAAGCCTTCAGGTTGGGTACTTAAAGTCAAAACCGTATTACACTACTTTCTATAATGAAGATGAAAATTGTTTTTTTAACACGCAACTATCCCCCAACTATTTGTGGGGTGGGCGATCATACCTATCATTTGGCGCAAGCCTTAATGGGGCAAGGTGTTGAAGTACACGTTATTTGTTCTGCTGATCAAAAGGTTATTCAGCAAGACGATATAAAGGTTTATCCTGTTGTCAATCAATGGAATACTGAGGGGGTGCTTTCGGTTGTTCATCTGCTAAAAAATATTCAACCAGATTGGTTCATCGTACAATATGTCCCTCATGCGTTTCATCCCAAAGGTTTGCCTTATGTTTTGGTGTCTTTGTATCGTGCTGTTTCACGATTGGATATTTCAATTTTAACTATTTTTCATGAAGTTAAAATACGACCAGAAAAGGGGGCAAAAACAAGGCTTATGTCCTTTTTGCAAGGGCGAATTGCTTATAAACTATCCAATATGTCCCAAAAAGTGGTGACAAGCATTGATTTCTATGACAATAACTTAAAGAAATTACCACATCATAAGAAAACGATTATACCCATTGCTTCTAATATTACACCTGTCAAAGTAAGCGATGTTTTGAAAAAACAACTGAAAGACCGTTACCAAATAGACAACGATGCAAAAATCATTTGTACGTTTGGCGACCGTCAAGTTTTGGCATACTTGCCTGTTTTTGATAGACTTGTTAAGGAATATCCCAACCTCGTTTGGTTGTTATGCGGCAAAAATTCGACTCCGCCCTCCGTTTTGGCAAGTAGAAACTATATACATTATGTCGGTGAGATGTCTGCCAAACGTATTTATCAGCATCTAAGTTTGGGTAACGTGTTTTTCATGCCAGACCCTGTGAGTGCGGAGGGCGAAGGTGGCACATGCAACAAAAGCGGTTCATTAGCCTGTGCTTTATCGCTCGGCATTCCGATTGTGGGGTCAAAAGGCGATATGAATAATAAGTTACTTGTTCATGGTGAAAATATATTATTGACAGATATTAGAAACGAAACGGCTATTTATGAATCCTTTAAATCATGCTTGGATTCAGAGCGTTTAAGTGAGCATTTGGGACGTAATGCACGTCTTTTTCATGACCAATCTTTGCGGTGGACAGTTTCAGCAGAGAAATTTTTAAAACTGATATACCCCTCAGTATCGCACGTACCAGAAGCGTTGGAATCTGTACACACTGTTTGAGCCTGTTCTGCTTTTTTTTT
>JAYTMI010001092.1:0-1906 GCA_043728625.1 Saprospiraceae bacterium
ATAAACATCAATAAATGAATTTTGCAGAACATCTTCTGCATTTTCTACTGACCCAAGCATACGCATACAGATATTGTACATCGCCTTTGAGTAAAGCCGATA
This sequence comes from Saprospiraceae bacterium, assembly GCA_043728625.1. Classification (GTDB taxonomy): domain Bacteria; phylum Bacteroidota; class Bacteroidia; order Chitinophagales; family Saprospiraceae; genus JAAFJT01. Next base: position 103 of record JAYTMI010001092.1, read on the forward strand.
CAATTCAAATTGTGCCTTGCGGTCGCCCCGTTTACACGCTTCAACTATGCTATAATGTTGATCCACCTTGTTAAGTCGTATTTTATGTCCCGATGAGTAATATGTTCTAATTGACAGAGTTTATACTGAGGGGGTTGCATGAAGCTCAAATTTACATGAAAAAATGACGCTAATTTCATAAATGGTAAGTGTTTTTTGAGATTTGACACATTCGCAAAAAAGAAAAGCCGTTGATAACTCATTCATTATCAACGGCTTTTCTTTTCCAACCTTTTATTAAAATGCAAAACTCAAATTTATTTCATGCGTCGTTCCGACAAAAGGTCCATAAGACTTCGTTGAATAATCGAAGCCATAACCAAATTTAATATTGCTGTCATAGCCCATATTTTTACCTAAAATGAAACCCGCTTCAGCGTGTATCATGCCTTGAATCGAACCACCCGCCCCAATCCAAAAGTTGCCAGCCGCTTGATAACGGACATTCATATCCACACTCAAAGGCACATTTGGCACATAACGCAACCAAACGGATGGCTCAATAAATGAACCCTCGCCAAAAAAATGATACCAACCCGCTTGTGCATAATAGTGCCGAACACGTTGTAAACGCACATCTTGCGTAGCAGTACCTGTTGGAACAGAGAGGTCTAAACCCATTATTTGAGGGATGCTCGCTCCTGCATATATATAGTCTTCATCGGCAGTGCCATCAAGTCTTTGATACCAAAACGCCCCAATGCTCAGGTCGGGATAGAATTGAGTGCGGTCTTGTGTTGCCTGAATATCGTCTGGATCGCGGAGTTTAAGTTCCGACGTTTTGACACGGTATTGCACACCACCCGCCGCTAAACCAAAGCTCAAGCCACTGTGTTCGGCATCAGACGTGATGACCCCCGCAATGCGTCCGTACAAGCCCGTAAAGCCTGTTGGTCCCGTTTGGTCATTCATCAAATAACCGCCCGCGAGAACCGTTACGCCTGTGTGGTCGGCAGCAAAATACTCCCCCCTCAGTATTTGAGTCGTCGGAGGACCAGGCATATCAAGCCATTGACGGCGAATAGAAACGCCCACAGAACCCTTGTGACGGTCTGTAAAAAAGGCATAATTGATAGCGGCAGGGTTGATAACCCCTTGCATTTCGCGGTATTGTGTGAAAAGTGGCATTTGTTGCGCTTGCGCAGAAGCCAAAACGAGGCAGACAAAAGCTAAAGTGGATAAGATTCTGTTCATGGGCGGATTGTATCGGTTTCGGAAATGGGACGTAAGATTGTAAGATTTAACTATTGTTCATACTTTCAAAAAAGTGACCAAAGTTACAACTTTCTCAATTAATCCTAAAATTTTAACAAAAGATACCTTTTTTAGGTTAGTTGATAGATTATAATGGATAATGGATAATCTTACGGCATATTGAAAATCAATATGTTGTATAAAAATATAAGCTGAAAGTATTTCAACTTGACTACATAACATAAAATATAAGGACATAATACTTTGTGTCTATTCATTTAAAACTACTTTTGTGCTTAAAATCCGATGTAATGAAAAAAATAGTCCTTGCTTTATTTGTTTTTAATTTATTGATTCTCAATAGTTTTTTCGCTCAAATGAGCATAAATAATATAGATAAATCCACTGAAACCCCAATCAAATCGTTTGGTATAAAACCCAAAGTCGAATTATCCCCCCTCAGTATAAACACCCAAAACAACACTTCCACACCTTATTTTTCGCAAAATTCAAGGTATAAAAATCCATCATTGGGCAGTTTACTCACGCCATCTGATAGTTTTAATCGTCG